>JAYUXI010000314.1:0-9811 GCA_043753085.1 Myxococcales bacterium
AGCGCGACGACCCCGTTGGCGACGAGGCCGCGGCGTGGCTGGCCGTCGTCGATGAAGATGTAGGGCACATAGACCAGCATGGATGCCGCGGCGCCCACGCCGTAGCCGATCCACATGTACTTTTGGGTGTTCCACGTAGGGGTCCACGCCAGCGACAGCGCACCGGCGCCGACGATGCCGAGGTTGTAGCCGACGAGACCGCCGAGGCTGCCGCCGTCTTTTAGATCGCGCGAGCTGCTGATGCCGGCACCAATGGCAGTGCCACTGATGGCGCCGAAGGTGGCCCCGGCCCCGACCAGGCCGAGGCTGCGGGGGTTCGGGCGCACGAGCTCACCGAACAGCGCGCCACCGGCACCACCGCCGGTGGCCGCGAGGAACGTGACGGTGGTGCCGGTGGCGAAGCTCCACTCGCTGCCCTTGTCCGAGAGCTGCCGCTGGGTGGCAGAGATCGCCATGCCCTCCACCGCACCAAGCACCAGGCCGGTGGAGATCGAAGACGGCACGCCGCGATGGAGGTCCACGAAGCGATCCAGCAGGTACGTGCCGACAAGGGCGCCGGCGCCGAGGCCGATCGGCGGCAAGATGGCGAGCGTGGGATCTTTCACGTGTCCGATCGCGTCGAGCCAGATTCCCGTGCCGACGCCATACAGACCACCGGTCACGTACAAGAACGCCATCTCGCCGTCGCCACGAAGGTCGTTCGGTGAGCTCTGGTTGCCGGAGGGCGGGCCGTGCTGCTGCTGCGGGTACTGCTGTTGCTGCTGTTGCGGGTACTGCTGCTGTGGGTACGGTTGCTGGGCTGCGGCCGTGGATGCCGCGCCGAGTACGAACAGACCGCACGACCTAGCAAGCCAAGAGAAGGGGCGCATCGCGCGGAAGTAAAACCGAAGACGAGGCGAAACGAAAGCCCGCCGAGACGAGTCAGGTTCTGAACTCGGGACCGAGCTCGCGTTGCATCAGATCGCGCAAGGCCTCCCGCACCGGCTTGTCCTCGTAGAGCACGGCGTAGGTCTCGCGGGTGATGGGCATGTCGACGCCCATCTTCGCGGCGAGCTCGAACGCGCTTTTGGCCGTCTTCACGCCTTCGGCCACGTGACCGAGATCGCGCAAGATGTCGGGGAGCTTGCGACCCTGGCCCATCTCGACGCCGACCCGTCGGTTGCGCGACAGCTCGCCGGTGCAGGTGAGTACGAGGTCGCCCATGCCTGCGAGCCCCGCCAAGGTGAGCGGGTTGCCGCCACGCGCCGTCGCAAGCCTGGCGATCTCTGCCAGACCGCGCGTGATCAGCATGGCCCGCGTGTTGTAGCCGAAGCCGAGCCCGTCGGCCGCGCCGGCGGCGATGGCGATCACGTTCTTCAGGGCGCCGCCACATTCGACGCCGGCCACGTCGTCACTGCCGTACGTGCGTAGATGCCCGGTGTGGAAGCGGTGCATCACGTCGAGGCGGACGGTCTCGTTCTTCGAAGCGATGACCACGCCGGTCGGCAGCTCGCTGGCGAGCTCTTTTGCGAAGGAAGGTCCACTCAGGAACGCGAGGTGCGAGCGTGCGAAGGCGGGCAGCTCTGCCTCCAGGATCTCGTCCACGAACATCAGACTGTCGTTCTCGATGCCCTTGGTGGCGCTGACGATCGGCACGCCTTCGCGGACGTACCTGGCCGCGGCGCGCGCAACCTCGCGGGTGGCGTGGCTGGGGGCCACGAAGACGAGCATGTCGGCGCCGTCCATGGCCGCGCCCAGATCGTCCGTGGCGGTGAGCGTATGCGGCAGTGGCGCACCCGGCAGGTACTTGTCGTTCATGCGGGCGCGGTTGATGGCGCTGGCATGATCGGCGCGACGACACCAGAGCGAGACGCGGTCGCCCTTGTCCGCGAGCAACTTGGCGAGCGCGGTTCCCCAGGCGCCGCCGCCGAACACCGTGACCTGCTGGGGGTTTGCAGTCGCCATGGCGCAAAGCGTACCAGCAGCGCGGGCCACGTGGTGGCCAGTGGACCACCAAAGGCCTTTGGAGCCAGCGACACCTTCGGTATGTTCGCGCGCACCCCCTCGATGCGCCCTCCGCTTTTTTCGACGCCTCTGTTCCTCGGTGCCGTGCTGACGGCGCTCTCCTCCGCGGCCTGCAGCGGCCAGTCGGCGCTCTGTCGCTTTCGCGGCACGGTGAACGCCCCGGAAAATCGCACCATGCGCCGCAACGCCATGGCCACCGGCCTCGGTGAGTTCTGCAAGCAAATGCTCACCCGCAGCGCGCCGCTTGCCATGGTTCCGGGGCAGGCGGCCACCGGCCGATTTTTCCCCACCAGCTGCAGCCAGCGCGAAGCCGACAACGGCGATCTGGCGGTGCAGTTCGGCGGCCGCGGCTACACGTGGACCACCCTGACCAAGAAGGTCACGTTCGAGATGTCGGGCGCAGTCCAGTACAACCAGGACTTCCTGGTGGCCCCAGAAAAGTGCGATATTTACGGGTATTTTCGCCCTCGCAAGGTTACCTCGAGCGATTTCAAGATCGGCTTCGTCGAGCAGCCGGCGGCACAGTTCGTCACCCAGATGTCGAACATGGGCACCCAGTTCGGCAAGCAGCTCGTGGGCGACAATCTGAGCAAAGGCTTTACCGTCATCATGCTCGAAGACGGCGGCCAGGACTTTGGGCTCGGCATCATCGACCTAGGCAAAAAGCCGTTCCACCCGCTCACCGTCCAGCAGAAGGGCCGCATGCCGATCGAGAACAACCGCGTCGAGGTGCACTCGAACGAGCGCGACTTCGTCGGTCCGTTCACGGTCGAAGCGGAAGACAGCTCGATCTGGATCACTGCCCAGTCCGACGGCGGCGTGCCCATCGACGTGATGGTGATGCGCAAGGGCGAAGGCGATCAGTCGCTGCGCTCGTACCTCGAGCAAGCGGCCATTGGGCCCCTGACCGGCACGCCGATCTGGGCCGACGTGCTGCAGCCGGCTCAGGTTGGCTTCGCACGCCGAGTGCCCGTGCCGCCCGGAATGTACTACGTGGTGCTGGACAACTCCTCGCAGGCAGGCACGGTGGCGCCCCCCGTCAACCTCTTCGACGACCGTGCCGCGCTCGTCGACTACGCAATCCAGATAGGCAAAAATCCGTGAAAGACTCCGAGCCGCCGGACGCGAGCGACGCAAAAGCCACATCGTCCGAGCCGCCCGCGTCGGCGCCCCACGCCAGGACCAGCGTACCCGCGCCGGCCACGGCCGCGCAGGCCCCCCACGACGAGGCTCTGGAACAAGGTCTCGCGGCCCGGTTGCTGCGCTCGCTCTACTGGATGGTGTGGTTCATCGCCTTGCCGCTCGGCGCAGCCGTGTTCTTCGTGTGGGTTCTCACTCCCGCCGGAACCGTCGACGACCAAGGGCCGTTCGCGCTGCTCACCACGTTCGTGCGCGAGCAGCCGGTTCCCGTCGCGATTCTCAGCTTCGCCTTGACCGAGTTCGCGATCTGGCCGCTGCGCTTCAAACTGCCGCTCGCCACGTTCGCGTACCAGCCGCTCCCGGCTGGCGTACCGGCCGAAGCCCGCACCGACTTCGAACGCGCGCGCATGTTGCTCGCCGAGGGCTACGGGCTGCTCGACCGGCGCGGCGACAAGGTCACCGAAGGCGCGCGCGCCGCCGCCGAGCGCGGTCTCGTCCAGCTTCAGGCCGAGATCGACGCGCGCCCCTTCGATCCCAAAGGCCTTGCCACCGCGCACGCCCGCGCCGACGACGTGCTCGGTACCCACTTTGGCTCCTTCCGCAAAGGCGAAGGCCGCGAATCGATGGAGCAGCTCGCCCTTGCGATCCTGGTCGCGCTGACGCTGCGCGCGTTCGTGTTCGAAGCCTTCAAGATCCCGTCGTCGTCGATGGTGCCGACCTTGCAAGTCGGCGATCACATCTTCGTCAACAAGTCGAGCTACGGCCCGCGCATCCCGTTCACCATGAGTCGGCTCTGGGACTCGATGCCGCCCCACCGCGGCGACGTCATGGTGTTCCAGTTCCCCGAGAAGATGGAACAAGACTTCATCAAGCGAGTCATCGCCGTCCCCGGCGACGTACTCGAGGCGCACGGCGGCCACCCCATGATCAACGGCTGGGAAGTGCCGCACTGCCTCGTGGGCACCTACAAGTACACCGACCAGGAACCGCCCAACACAGGGCGCGAAGGCGAGCTCCACGTCGAGTTCCTCGAAGACCAGGCGTTCCTCACCTTCTACGACCAGATCGGCAGCGCCTTCCCGGAAACGCAGGGCCCGTTCAAGGTCGCACCGGGCGAGGTCTGGGTCATGGGCGACAACCGGCACAACAGCCAGGACTCGCGTCTCTGGTGGAACGGCAAAGGCGGCGGCGTTCCTTTCGCGAACATCAAGGGGCGCGCGCTCTTCGTCTGGCTCAGTGTCGGCAACGCCGGCATGGACTGGTCGCGCTTCGGCACCGGCGTCATGGGTGCTCCGCACGCGCCCACCGGGTTCAGCGCTCTCGAGCCCAAGATCCAGGAGTGCATGAGCAAGCGGCCTGCAATCACCACGCCGCCGCCGCCGAAATAGGATTGCGAAGTGCGCGCGGTCGTCCTCTTTTTATTGTCTGGGCTCGTGGCGTGCAACACGCTCCAGAGCTCGGCTGCCAACGATCCCATGAAGTGCGAGCGCGATCCCGCGTGCCGTCACAAGAAGAGCGGTCGCTTCGACTGCAACTCGCAGTGCGCCGACGACCCGGTGTGCGTCGATCGCTGCCGCGAGATCGAAGTGAGCTCCGGTACCAGCGGGCGATAGTTGGAGCTCGACGAGCAGGCCCGGAAGCACTGGTAAAAACAAGCGCGCCGGGTTGCCGAGCCGCCGGCGTCTTTGCCTCAGGGCAGCCCGTCGGCCGGCAGCAGCTTGGCCATGGTCGCGGCCACCGTGTCGCCATCCACCGGTTTGGTCAGGTGGGCATCGAAACCCGCCTCCAGGGCCTGGCGGCGGTCGTCGTCCGTACCCCTACCGGTCAGCGCAACCAGCCGAATGCGCGCCAACCGCGGGTCGGCGCGGATCGCTCGCGCCAGGTCGTAGCCGGTCATGCCGGGCAGTCCGATGTCAAGGAACGCGAGGTCAGGCTGGAACGAGGCGGCCGCGGCCAGAGCGGCGGCGCCGTCGTGCGCGCAACGCGTCTCGTGCGAGAGCAACTCCAGCAGCATCGCCAGCGTCTCCGCGGCGTCGACGTTGTCATCGACCACGAGGACGCGGCGGGCGCCTGTGTCCGTCGGCACCGTCGTGGGGGCAGCCGACGACGAATGGGCACCTGCGTCGGCCGCCAGCGGAAGCCGCACGGTGAACCGGCTGCCCGCGTCGCGGCCCGCGCTTTCTGCAATGACCGAGCCCCCGTGCAGTTCGACGAGCCGGCGCACCAACGACAGCCCGATGCCCAGACCGCCCTGGGCGCGGTCGAGCGTCTGGTCGATCTGGGTGAACAGCTCGAACACGCGCTGCAACGCTTCGGGCGCGATGCCGACGCCGTCGTCGCGTACCGAGATCGCCACCTCTGGGGCGCCGGACGCGTCCGACACGCGCTCGACCTCGACCTCGATGCACCCGCCCGGCGGAGTGTATTTGGCCGCATTGTTCACCAAGTTGCCGACCACTTGCGCCAGTCGCGTCAGATCTCCGTCAATCCAAATTGGCTCCGCGGGCAAACGCACCGACAGCGTATGCCGTGCCGCTTCGACCAGCGGGCGGCTGCTCTCCAGCGCCAGCTCCACGACGGCTCGTGCCTCGATGCGGCCGCGCTGCAGTTCCACCTTGCCGTTGCGGATGCGCGAGACGTCCATCAGATCGTCTATCAAACGCACCATGTGCGTCAGTTGGCGCTCCATGATCGCCCGCGCCTTGTGGGCCGCTTCTCCGCCTGGTGTCGCGAGCTGCAACAGGGCCAGGCCGGTGCGGATTGGCGCCAGCGGGGTGCGTAGCTCGTGCGCGAGCGTCGCAAGGAACTCGTCCTTGGCGCGGTCGGCGTCGCGCAGCGCGGCCTCGTATCGCTCACGCTCGGTCACGTCCTGCGTGACCGCCAACACGTGCGACACGGCGCCGCTTGCGCCGTGCTCGGGCACCAAACGCGTGGCATAGAGTCGCACGCCGGCGGGGCTGTCGTAGCGGTGGTCCAGCGTGCGCGAGTGGCCCGTGTCGAAGACGCCGCGCAGCGCCGTGGTCCAGAGCGCGGCTACCTCCGGCGTTGCGCCCATCTCCACGTGCGTCTTGCCAAGGTAGTCGGCCGCGCTTCGGCCGCGCGCACGCTCGACCGCAGCGTTGACGAACACATGGCGCAAGTCGCGGTCGAAGCGCGACAGAATGTCGGGTGTGTTGTCGGTGATCGACTTGAGCTCGGCCTCGCGAGCAGCCGCGTCGGACGCCCAACGCTGACGCTCGCTGAGGTCGTAGAAATGGCACACCACACCGTGCCGGCCGTCTGGCGTTTCGATCCGCTCGATGCGCCAGTCGTACGCCTCCAGGGCGCCGTTGTCGGCGCGACGCTCGAGCATGCTCGGCGACGCGTACGGCTCGCCGGTCGCCAGCGTGTGGCGGAAGCGCCCGATGATCTCGGTCGCGAATGGCTCGACCCACAAAAGACGGATGACTTCCGCAAAATCGCGTTCCAGCAGCGGTGCGATCGTGTTGAACACCGGCCGCGCGCCACGACTGACTTGCTTGAGCCGAAAATCGGCATCCACCACGTAAAGGCCGAACGGGTCGTTTTCGATCAACCGGTAGAACGAGTCATGGTTGCGACGCAGCAGGTCGTCGGCGCGCTGTCGGTCCCACGCCAGCGCGAGCAGGTGACACACCGATTGCAGGAATTGCACGGCCGACACGTCGTAGGCGCAGCGGGTCCGACTCACCACGGCCCACGTGCCCAACGCTTCCCCGCTGCGGGTCATCAATGGGTGACACGCGTAGGCGTGAGCACCCAAGCCGTGCAAGAATGTCGCATCGGGATCGTTGGAAATCTCCGGGGCGCCGAGCGTCGTCGTGTTGCCGGCGCGAACGGACCGCGCGCACAGACCTTCGGAAGGGGCCAGGGCTTCGATCGCCGCTTGCTCCGCCGTGGAGAACCCGTCTCCGGCGATCAGTCGCATCCCTTCCGAAGTCACGCGGTAATGCATCAGGATGTCGGCGTCGAGGTGCTCGCGCACCCGCTCGAACACCGCTTTCGACAAGGCCGCGTCGGCCGCTGGCGCTTCGAGGATCAGGCGGGATACCTCGGCGAGCAAGGCGGCTCGCTCCACATCGCGCACGCGGTCCGTGACGTCGAAATTCAACCCGCTCATGCCCGTCAAGCGTCCGGCCGTGTCGCGTTCCGCCCGGCCCAGGCTTTGCAACCAGCGCGTGCCGCTTTCGAGCAGGATGCGGTATTCCATGCGCCATTCGTCGTCCAGCGGGTTCGCGCGCATCGCTTCGATCCGTCCAAGCACGACCGAGCGATCCCGCGCGTCCACCGCGCCTGTCCAAGCGTCGAAAGTGCGCGGCGCATCAGGTGCGAAGCCGTACATCGCGTGACACCGGTCGTCCCAACCGCCCGCGTCGTCGACCGCATCCCACCACCAAGCGCCGGCTGCGGATGCTTCCAAGGACAACGCCAGCCGGCGCTCGCTGGCCGCCAGCCGCGCCTGCACTTGCTTGGCCTCGTCGACGTTGGTGCTGTGTCCGTGCCAGAGCCGGATCACGCCCGTCGCATCGCGCTCCGCCGTGGCGCGGACAGCGAACCAGCGGTGAACGCCGTCAGCGCCACGAATGCGAAAGTCGCAGGTGTACGGAGCGCCGGTCGCGCAGGCCTGCGCCCAGGCATCGATGGTCGACGCCCGGTCGTCGGGATGAAGCACATCGAGCCACGCGGCCCCGCGCAGTGCGGGTGCGTCGACGCCCGTGTAGTTCGACATCCAAGGCGACGAATACCCGACCGCGCCGTCTGGCGTGGCGGTCCAGATGTGTACGGGGACAGACTCCAGAAGCGCGCGCTGCTGACGCTCGTTGGCGAGCAAGGCAGCGTCGGCGCTTCGCATCGCGGTGGTTTCGGTGACCCAGATGCCGACCGAGGCGACGGCGCCGCCGCCATCTCGGACTGGGAAGAAGCCGGTCAACCAACACCGCTGGATGCCTGGCTCGCGCGGCGTCTCCCCCTCGACTTCGATATTTCCGATGGCTTCGCCGGTGGCGAAGACCTGGTCGAGGAACGGGCAGACGTGAATCGCCGGCCCTGGCAACAAGTCCTCGATGCGCCGGCCAAGGTGGTCGGCGGGCAGGACGCCGTTGATGGCCGCCAGCGCATCGTTGATGCGCAGGTAGCGATGCTCGCGATCGAAATAAGCAACGCCGAGCGGCGCGTTGTGCAGCAGCGCTTCGAGCTCAGCCGCGGAGTGTGGGCCGGGCGCCATGGACAACGCATCGCTCATCGAAGTCCTGCTGCCTACTACAACGTGCCCCCTCGCGCACCTGATGGTGGGCTCGTCGATTTGCAACATGGACGGCGTTCCTTGCAGTGGGCCCGTGACGTTCCGCACGAGGTCAGCGCAGCGCCAGGCCCGTGGCGGTGGGGGCTCGCAGCAAGTCGGCCGCGGTGCCTTCGAACACGATCTCGCCGCCGCCGTTGCCGCCGTCGGGCCCCAGCTCGACCACCCAGTCGGCGTTGCGGATCACTTCTTCGTGGTGCTCGATGACGACCAGCGTGTCGCCTCGCGCGAGCAACCGATCGAACACGCCGAGCAGCTTGCGCACGTCGAGCAGGTGCAGGCCGGTGGTCGGCTCGTCCAGCACGTAGAGCGTGGGCTTTGGATTTCTTGCCTGCGACAGCTCCGCGGCCAGCTTCAGCCGCTGCGCTTCGCCGCCCGACAGCGTATTCGAGGGCTGCCCGATCTGCAGGTAGCCTACACCGAGCTCGTCGAGTGTCTTCAGGGCGCCGCGGATCTTCGGGTGGGCCACGAACAGCTCGGCGGCTTCCCGGGCGGTCATCGCGAGTGCTTCGCCTGCGTTCTTGCCGCGGTAGCGAATCTCCAGCGTTTCGGGTGAAAAGCGCAGGCCCTGGCACGTTTCGCAGGCGTGCACCACGTCCGGCAAGAAGGACATCTCCGACACGACGAAACCCTGGCCGTCGCAACCGGCGCAGCGTCCTGGGCCCTTGGCGTTGAACGAGAAGCGCGCGGCGCCGAAGCCGCTCACTTTTGCCTCGGGCAACGCGGCGTAGATCTTGCGAATCTCGTCCCACACGCCCACGAAGGTGGCCGGCACCGAGCGTGGCGTGCGACCGATTGGCGATTGGTCCACCGAGAGCGCGCGGTCGATGCCGGCGAGGTTCTTCAGCTTCGTGAAGGGCAGCGGCGCATCGGTCTCGAGGCCGAGCGCACGGCGCACCGCCGGCAAGAGCACGCGGCGCACCAGCGTGCTCTTGCCCGAGCCACTCGGTCCGGCGATGACGCTGAGGCGTCCGACCGGCACGCGCAGATTGACGTTGCGCAGGTTGTGGCCGCTCGCGCCCAGCAGCTCGAGAAAGGCGCCTGGAGCAGCGGGCGTACGAAGCTGGTGCGTGGCGTCGCGCACTGCACGTGCGGTGGGGCCGTCGCCGGCGAGAACCGTGGCCGCCGCGCCGGAAGCCACCACGTGACCGCCGCCGCGCCCACCCTCGGGACCCATGTCGATCACGAAGTCCGCCGCGCGGATCGTGCTCACGTCGTGCTCCACCACGAGCACCGTCGAGCCCATCGCCGTCAGATCTCGCAGGCTGCCAAGCAGTCGGTTCGTGTCGCGCGGATGCAGCCCGATGGTGGGCTCGTCCAGCACGTAGAGGGCGCCGGTGAGGCCGGAGC
>JAYUXI010000315.1:0-9795 GCA_043753085.1 Myxococcales bacterium
TACAGCCTTCCTGTGTGGCGCTAGTTGGCGCGCCAGAGGCGGCGCTCGTCGGCTTGCTTGAGCGAGAGGCGTCGTTGCTCTTGCACGAAGGCGCCGTAAGCCCTCGGCATGCGGGCGTCGGCGGCCAGCTTGTAGAGTACCTGCAGCGCGGCCTCGGCGTCGTCCGAGGCGCGGTGCGCGTTCTCGAGCTTGACGCCCAGGCGCGCCGCCATGTCGCCGAGGCCACGCGAGCGTTCTTCGGCGTACAGCTCGCGCGCCCAGATCAGCGGGTCGAGCCACTCGACCTTGCGTTGCAGCGTGGCGACCCCGGCGGTTTCGATCTCGGCGCGCTCCATCTCGGCCAGAACGAATGCCTTGTCGAAGGGTGCGTTGTACGCGGCGAGCAACGTGCCCTTCAGCGCTTCCAGGATCTCGCCCGCGATGGCGCCGAAGGTGGGCGCGTCTTTCACGTCGGCGTCGGAAATGCCGTGCACCGCGCGAGCTTCTTCAGCGATGGGGCGCTCGGGGTTGATCATCCAGTTGTGGCGGCGGACCACCTGGCCGCGCTGCCCGACCACGATGCCGACCTCGATCACCCGATCGGTGATCGGATCACGGCCGGTGGTCTCGGTGTCCAGCATGGCGATCGGGATGTCGGTCCAGGGCACGTCTGCCTCGAACTCTTCCGACGTGCCGCGCACGGTGACGCGCAGCAGATGCGCGATGCCGGGGTAGTGACGCCCGGTCGGGAAACAACCGCAGCCGTCGACGACGAGCGCCATCTACTTCCTGGGTGCCTTGACGCCAGCGTCGAGCAGGACCGATGCGCCCGCACCGGCCGCTGCCTCGTGCATCTCTGGCATGGCCAGCGACTGATCTTTGACCTTGGCCGGATCCAGGCCCTTGCCTTTGAGCTCGGTGTCGAGCCACGCGCCGAGATCTTGCTGTACGTCGAAGTTGCGGCCGTTGATGTAGAAGGTGGGCGTGCCGCCGATCTCGAGCTGGTCCGACAACTTCTTGTCGCGCTCGATTCGGTCCTTGGTGGTGGTGCTCTCCATGTCGGCGTGAAACTTCTGCAGATCGATGCCGACTTCCTTGGCGTAGCGATCCAGATCCGACGGGTCGAGCTTCTGCTGGTTGGCGAACAGCTTGTCGTGCATGTCCCAGAACTTGCCCTGGCGCCACGCGGCGATGGCGGCCCTGGCGGCCGGCTCGGCCTGCGGGTGCATCGGCAGCGGCAGGAACTTGAAGACGACGCGGACGCTGGCGCGGCGCTCGGCCCACGCTTTTTTCACCACGGGCGCCATGACGCCACAGTGCGGGCACTGGAAATCGGCGAACTCGATCACCGTGACGGGCGCGTTCTCCGGACCCTTGGAGGGCGACTCGTCGACCGCGACCTGCTTCACGTTGGCGGGATCGAACCGGTTCTTGAAGGAGACATCGACCTGCTCTTCGGTGCGACCGTCGCGCACGAGGCCGAGCAGGTACTTGGCGGCAGGCATGCACGAGTCGCACGCCTTCTTGTCCTTCACGCATTGGGCGATGGTGCCAAAACCAGGACCAGCGCATGGCGCTTGGTACTTGCCGACGTACGACGACCACTCGCGCTTTTCGCGGACGGTGAGCGCGCTCGTGTCGATGCCTTCGAGCGTGACCTGCGGACCCGAGGTATCCTTGCTGGCTTCGCCGCCGCCCGGTTGGTCCTTCTGGCACGATCCGCCCTGCGAAAAAGCCGCGATGCCCGCGAGAAACGTGGTGGCCATGGTGCGCACGATCATCGCGAGTCGATCTACAACGAAAGCGCCGCCCTCGGCCTGATTTTCGATTCTCGTGCGTGGGCTTTTGCGCGCGGGCCGGCTTTTGGCTACACGGTACCCGGTGCAACGCGTTCTCTACCGCACGTCCACGCCCGAAGCGCTGGAAGAGCTCGTCTGGAATACAGCGCTGGCTCCTGCTCCGGCGGGTGGCGCCCAGGCCGACGATCCCGACGCGTGCGAGCTGCCGATGGGAGAAACCGCCGAATCGGTCACGGTCGGCGCCTGGGTGCTCGCCGTCTTCGAGACGCAGGCCTCGTCCGACTCCGCGCCGATCTCGGTCGGCCCCGCATCGCGTCCACCGGCCTCCAGCCGGGCGACCTGCGCGCCCGCCCGCGTCGTCCAGCGAGCAGACGGCACGCTCGGTTTGCAATTGTCCGCTCCCGACTGGCAGCGCATCGCCACCTACGCCCGGGTCCGCCGCGAATCCACCGCGCCCGGCTACACGTCCGAGCGCATCCGCTCGGCGCGCCCGGTGCACCTGCCGTCGGTGTTTCCCGCCGCACCGTTGCCGCAGGTCGAAACCATGTGCATCTTGCACTGGTTCACCGACGAAGGCGCCGGCGCCCACCTCGACGAAGCGCTCGGCGGCTCCTGCCACGCCTTCGGCACGCAGGAGGGTCTGGTGCGCTTCGCCGCCGCGCAAAAGAGCGCCGGTCAGCGCATCGACGCAATCGTGTTCCAGCAACCGGCCGACGACGACCTCATCGCCGCGGTCAAGCAGATGCACGAAGACCACCCTGGCGCCGTGCTGCTCTGCCTCGCCAGTGGCGCCAAGGTCCAGGTGATGCGCGCGCTGTACGAGGCCGGCGCAGACGAGCTCCTGCAAGCGCAGACGTCGGCTTCCGAGGTCGCGGTCACGCTCCTCGCCTTGGTGCGGCGCCGCGCCTCCAGGGGCACCGACGCGCTCGGCGCCGCCTAGCTCCACGATCCGCGAAAATGCCGACCCCCCCCGCCGACGACGACTCGATCCCAGTACTGCTCGAGTCCCATCCGCAGCTCGACGAGGAAGACGACGAGCATTCGCTCACCGACCTGACCGAGCTTCTCGCCGCGCCGCCCACGCCGGAGCCGTTCCGTCCGGCGCCCTCGGTGCTCCCGGCGCGCGTCTCGCCGAGCCTGCCGCTGCCCATGCCCCCCGCGGTGGCTCGGTTCCTCGCGTCGGTGCCGCCGCCGGCACTCGTCGCGAAGGAAGATGCGCCGCCCATCATTCCCGCCGCACCCCCGCCGCTGCAGGCAGAAGCGCCGCCGCAGCCGGCCGAAGCGCCCGCCCTCGTGCGGCAGGCCGAAGAGGCGTCCATTCCCGTGCGGCAGGCCGAAGAAGTACCGCCGCGTCCGCGGCCGGGCGGTGGCCCCGGCAGCGACGCCTCGGTGTTTCGCCCGCGCCACCTCATCGTGGTGGGCGGCGGCCGCGGCGGCGTGGGCAAGAGCATGGTTGCCGAGGGACTCGCCGTGTACTTCGCGCAACTCGGCAAGAACGTCGTCTTGGTCGACGCCGATCCGAACGGATCGAACCTGCACGCGCATCTCGGCGCAGAAGCCCTCGCGATCGACGCCTTTTCGGACGACACCATCGCCTTCGAAGACGTCCTCGGCGACACCGAGGTGCCCGGTCTGCGGCTGCTGCCCTATCCGCACGAAGCCCTGCGCCAGCCCGGCGTACTGCGCGGCACCCGCAAGGCGCGCTGGCTGTCGCGCCTGCGCAAGCTCGACGCCGACTACCTCGTCGTCGACGCGGGCCCAGGCAATGGTCCTTTCACGCTCGATCTTCTGCTCGCCGCCGACGTGCCCGTCCTGGTCACCACCCCCGAGCCGCCCGCAGTCGAGGCCGTCTACCGGTTCTTGCGCGCATCGTTCGTGGCCAAGCTGCGGCGCATCGTGCATCGCGACCGCCTGCGTTCGGGCATGCTCGAACGATGCCTCGGTGAGTTTGGTCGTCTGCCGCCGCCGCTGCCCTTCGTGCGCGCGCTGGCCAGGCTCGATCCCGGTCTGTCCGAGGTGGCCTGGCAAGCCTGCCAGAAGATGTCTTTCCAGCTGGTCGTCAACCAAACCCGCCTTCGTTCCGACATCGAGCTCGGCAGCTTCATGAGCGAGCTTGCGATGCGGCGATACGGCGTAACGCTGCAGGAGCTCGGCCACGTCGAGCAAGACGACAGCGTGCACTTTGCCGTGCGTCGCAAGCGGTCGCTGCTGATCGACAATCCGGCCGCCAAGGCCTCCCGCAACGTCGAGCGCCTCGCGCGGCGCGTGCTCGGCCAGCTGCTCACGCCCGAGGCGAAGCAAGCACTCACGCCAAAGGTTCCCGCCGAGGTGCCGAACTACTACCAGGCGCTCGGCCTCTCGCGCGGCGCCTCGGACGAGGACGCGCGGCGCAACTTCAAGCGCCGGCGCGAGATGATCCACGAAGACTCCATCGCCACGTTCTCGCTCTTCACCAAAAGCGAGCTCCGGCTCGAACAATCCCGGCTGGACGAAGCGTACGACACCCTGATGGACCCGATCCGGCGCCGCGCCTACGATCTATCGCTGTTTCCCGCGCCCGACGTGGTGATCGAGCCCCTCGCCAGACCCCAGCTGCGCGACAAAGCGGTGGTGGAGAGCGAGCTCGCACGCGAGCTCGGCCCCGAGGCCGATTACTCAGGTCCGCTGCTGCGGCGCGTGCGTGAAGCCTACGGCACCACCCTGGACGAGGTCGCAAAGCACAGCAAAATCGCCAGAGGCCACCTGGCGGCGATCGAAGAAGAGCGCTGGCTCGATTTGCCCGCGCCGGTGTACGTGCGCGGCTACGTGGCCGAGTTCGCCAAGTTCTTCGGGCTCGACGCAATGCATGTGCAGCGCACGTACATGCGCCGGTACCAGGCAGCCAAGGTCTGAGCGTTTGGCCCGTCGGGACCGCTGGTTTCTCCTCGGCATTGTGGCTGTCGCTTTTGCGCTGCGCTGGGAAGCCGCGCGGCGACATGCGGGCGAGGCCGTCTGGGACGGCCACTACTACGAGTACTACGCCAGGCGCATCGCCGATGGCTTCGGCTACACCGACGCGCGCGTGGTGGACGGAGTCGACGTGGGTCACGCGTCCTGCCACTACCCAGTCGGCTTCAGCGCCGCGCTCGGCGCGATCTACTGGCTGTTCGGGCAGCGCGCCGCCGTGGTGTGGGCGTTCAATGCGTGCACCGGGGCCGCTGTGGTCGGCCTGGGGTTCGTGCTCGCGCAGCACGTGCTCGGGAGCGGCACGGACTCCCGCTGGCGCGCGCGCCTCGCCGGTCTGCTGCTATGCCTGCATCCGGGGCTCGTCCTGCAGGCCGCCCTCGTGATGAGCGAAGGGCTCGCCACGGCGACCACGCTCGCATCTCTCGTGGTTGCCGTGGAGCTGCGGTCGCGCGGACGCGCGTGGACCGGCGCGTTGCTCGGCGCAGCATGTCTCGGCGTCTCGGCGCTGGTGCGGCCGCCGGCGTTGTTTTTGGTGCCGTTCTTGCTCCCCTGGAACGCGCCGCTGCTTCGTGTGCAGTCTGCATGGGGGCGCCGCGGCCTCGGCCTGGTTGCGCTTTGCGCCACGGCGCTCGTGCCGATCCTGCCGTGGACGGCGCGCAACTGCCGCGTCATGGACGGCTGCGCGCTCGTGTCGACCAACGGCGGCTGGAACCTGGCCATCGGCGCCTTTCCGCGGGCCACGGGTCGCTTCGAGACACTACGCTCTTCCGATGGCTGCCGTGAGGTGACCGGGCAGGTGCAGCAGGATCGTTGCTGGCTGCACTACGGTCTCGACCAGATAATCCGCGCGCCGGTGCACTGGCTCGTGCTCGCCCCAAAAAAGATGCACTATACATTTGATCACGAGTCGTTTCCGGTCGAGTACCTGCACGAGGGCCAGCCGCAAGCCTGGCCCGACGACACGCGCGCGGTGTGCCGCGACGTGCTGACCACTGCTCACCGCTTGCTGGTGTTGCTGGCGGCCGCGGCGCTGGTGCGTGTGCCGCACTTCGGTCGGCAGCGCGGGCGTCGACGTCGCCTGGAAGGAGAGTCTGTCCGGGCTGGTGCCCTGTTCGCTCTGATCGCGGCGCTGGCTGCGGCTGGATTCTCGGCCGGTGAGCCCTGGGTGTGGCCTCTGGCGCTGCTGGCGGGCGCCGCGCCCTTCTTCGAGCGCACTGCGGCGCCCGCCGCGCGTTTGCTCGGCGCCGTAGTCCTCACGGTGGCCGCCACCTCGATCTTGTTCTTCGGGGAAGACCGCTACCATGCGGTGGCCTCTCCGGCCCTCTGCGTGCTGGCGGCCTGCGCCTTTCGCCGCACCGACGTAGTCACACGAGTTACTTCGTAAGCATGGAGCCCCTCGACCCATTCGTCTTCGGCGAAGAGCAGCCCTGCTTCGGCTGCGCGCAGAACCATCCCATCGGCTTTCGTCTGCGCTTCTCGCGGGACGAAGACTCGGTGGTCACGTCGTTCACGCCCGGTGCGCAGTACCAGGGGCCCCCGGGCGTAATGCACGGTGGGCTCGTCACCACCCTGGCCGACGAGATCGCCGCCTGGACCGTGCTCGGCCTCGCCGGCAAGTTCGGCTTCACCGCCAAGCTGTCGGCCAAGCTGAAGAAGCCGGTGAAGATCGGCGTCGAGATCGAGGCGCGTGGCCGAACCACCCGCGTCACCTCACGCATCGTCGACGTGCACGTGTCGATGCAGCAGGAGCAGGATCGGAGCGGCAGCAAAGTCGAGGTGTTCCAGGGGGACTTCACCTTCGCGCTGCTGGACCGCGCCGCCGCCGAAAAACTACTGGGTGGCTCGCTGCCGGACACCTGGGCCCGACTGGCCCGCTGAGTACTCGGGCGGCGGCTCGAACGAAGCAGCGAACGCCTCGAACACGGCTACCGGGATGCGCGCCGGCTTCTGCGCGTCGAGGTCGATGTAAACCCAGCGGGTCATGCTTTTGAACACGAGCGCGTCGCCCTCGAAGAACTCGATGTAGCGGTCCACCTGGACGCCGCGCTTGTTGCCGAGCCACGTGCGGGCGTGCAGCACGGCGCCCACCAGGATGGAGCGCAGGTAGTCGGCTTCGTGGCGACGCAGCACGAACACGCCGCGCATCTTCGCGTAGGCTGCCCAGTCGAGGCCGATGCTGGCCGAGTGCGCCACCGCCACGTCCTGGACCCACTGCACGTAGCGAACGTTGTTCAGATGGCCGAGCTCGTCGATGTCCGAAGGGCCGACCTGCAGGGTCAGCTCGAACATGGGCTCTCGCTCCAGACGGTCTGCGTGTAGTGACCAGCGTGCTTCGTCATGTCAGCGGGCCCTCAGGCTGGCGGGTGGAGGGGAGTCGCTCCAGGCGCGCTCCCAGACACGGCTGTCGCGAAAGATGCGGACCAGCTCGCCGTCGATGTGGCCGTCCTTGACGTTCAAATCGAGGATCTCGAGCGCCTTGTCGATCGGCACGGCGCGCTTGTAGGGCCGGTCGCTGGCCGTGAGCGCATCGAAGATGTCGGCGATGCTCATCATCTTGGACTGGATAGGAATCTCCTCGGCGCGGAGCCGGTTCGGATAGCCCGTGCCGTTCATGCGCTCGTGATGCGCGCCAGCGATGAGCGGCACGTGCCGTAGCTTTTTGCCCCACGGAATGCGCGACAGGAACCGATAGGTGTGGCTTACATGCGACGTGATCTCGTCGTACTCGGCGGCGGTGAGCGAGCCGCGCTTGATCGACAGGGCCAGCACGTCGTCGTCTTCGAGCAGGCGACGCAGCTGGCCCTTGCCGTCGACGAAGGTCTCCTTCGACAGCTCCTCGATGCGGGCAAAGTCGCCCGCTGCCTGGACGGTGGGCTCGTTGGACGACAGCACCAGCTCGAGCGACGACTCCATGGCGGCGCGCCGGGCCATGTACTCCTGGTCGAGCGCGACCAGCTCGTCGGCGCTGGCTTTCTTTTCGAGCAGTGCGAACTTGCGCTGTAGCAGCTCGACCTCGAGCGCCTTCCACGCGTACTCGAAACGCATCCGCACGATGTCGAGGCGCTCGTCGTAGAGCTTCTTGGCCTTGACCAGGACCTTTTCGCGCACACCGATCTTGCCGAAGTCGTGCAGGAGGCTGGCGTATTCGATCTCGCGCAAGTCGTCCCGGGAGAACTGCGCGGACTGGAACGGTCCGTCGCCGATGTGGTCGACGGTCTTCGCGAGCTCGACGGTGAGGTCGGCGACGCGGCGCGAGTGGCCGCTGGTGGTGGGATCGCGCGATTCGATCGCTTCGACGCTGGCCTTCACGAAGCTCTCGAACAGACCCTGGATCTCTTCGTAGAGCAGGGCGTTTTCGAGCGAGACGCCAGCTTGGGCCGCCACCATGCCGACCAGCCCTTCGCTCTTCGCGTCGAACGGGACCACGTGCGCGTCTGCGTCGGCTTGGGTGTGGATGACGGCACTCGCCAGGCGCTTGCGGTTGATCAGCTGGATGACGCCGATCACTTCGTCCTGTTGGGAGATCAGCGGCAGCGTGAGCATCGACCGCGTCGTGTAGCCGACCCGTTCGTCGAAGCTGCGATCGAATCCGAACGGCGACGTGGCAGGGAGCTCGTTGACGTTGGCGATGTTGATGGTCTTCTTGTCGAGTGCGACCGCGCCGGCGATCGACCGCGTCGAAATGGGCATCGTGAACTCGGTGGAGTCGAACGCAACCGAGTCGTTCTGGGTGAGCTTGAAGCGGAGCTGCGCGCCACCCTCGGTGGTCTCGATGACGTAGATGCTGCCCGCGTCGGCACGGGTGACCAGGCGGCACTTCTGCAAGATCACGCCGAGCAAGGTGTCGACGTTGCGCTGCGTGGAGATGGCGCGGGCGATGTCCACCAGCTCGCCCATCTCGGTTTCGTACTGGGCGACCACGCTGCCGCGCGATTCGGCGTGCGAGCGCGACTCGAGCAGCTCGAGTCCGCGAATCAATGCAGTATACAGCTCCAGGGCCGTGGGGCGCGCTGGCAGCGCCGCGCTGAGCCAGTGCGCGCCGCCGCTGGTGACGTCGTACGCGGAATCGACCCCGAGCAAACAGACGCTGGCGCGCCGCTCGGCCAGCGCGTCCTTGAAGGGCAGAAACAGCTCGGGCGAGTTCTTCCACGTGTCGCCGAGGGCGACGATTACCTGGAAGCCGGCGCGGGCCGCGAGCAAGATCGCGGGATGCGGTGCGTACAGTGCCACGCCGGCCAGGGCGAACGGCGGGTACCCTGAAAGCAATGACTCGGCGACGCCGAGATCGCTGGCACGGGCCGTAGGCGCGCACTGACTTTCGAGACTTTCCATGGCGCCCCTCAGCGTACGCGCGATCCCCGAAAAACACAGCGGGGCTTCCGTCGCCCATCGGGGTGACGACGGCGCAACGAACGTATGGCGCGTGCTTCGACGAGCGAGCCCTGGACGCGAGCGCTCTCGCCCTCTACGGATGGCGCGTGGACCTGGAAAAAATTCGCGAGGACTACGGCCAGCGCACCCTGTCGAAAGGCACCGCGGGCACTGATCCGGTGGCGCTGCTCACGGCGTGGCTCGAAGAAGCCGTGCAGTCCAAGGCGCTCGAACCGAACGCCATGGTGCTCGCCACCGTCGATGCCGCCGGCCTGCCGTCGTCGCGCGTGGTGCTCTTGCGCGGGCTCGGCGCCGACGGGCTGGCGTTTTACACCAACTACCAATCACGCAAGGGCGTCGAGCTCGCCGGCTCGCGGCAGGCCGCGGCGCTGTTTTTCTGGCCGGTGCTCGAGCGCCAGGTGCGTGTCGAGGGCGAAGTGTCGCGGCTTCCCGCCGCCGTGTCGGACGCCTACTTCGCGTCGCGCCCGCACGGCAGCCAGCTTGCGGCCGTGGCGTCTCCGCAGAGCCAGGTGGTGGCCGACCGAAGCGTGCTGGATGCACACTTCCAGGAGCTCTTGGTCCAGCACCCGGAAGGCTCCTTCGTGCCGCGGCCTGCGCACTGGGGCGGCTACGTGCTGACGCCGCGCCGCATCGAATTCTGGCAGGGCGGCAAGAACCGCTTGCACGATCGCATCCAGTT
>JAYUXI010000316.1:0-4043 GCA_043753085.1 Myxococcales bacterium
CGAGGATGCCGACCGGCTTGCCGAGCAGGAGGCCGGCCGCGATCGCGAGGGCAACCGTGCCGCCGACCGCGCCGAATCCGTTGCCGGACACCACGACGCCGGCGTTGGCCAGCCCGAACAGCGGCATCACCACGAACGCCACCCACGGGTGCAGCGTTTCGATCAAGGAGTCGGTCGGTGCCATGGCTTCGCGCCGCGCGCGGTCGACGTGGCGCATGCTCACGCCGAGCTCGTGCATCGATGGCTCCTGGGGAACGTGCCGCAGCACCTCGACCTCGTGCTCGAGGCCAGCCAGAAATCCGCGCGGCCCGAGCCAGGCCCGCACCGGCGTCATCAGCCCCACCAGCACGCCGGCGATCGTCGGGTGGATGCCTGCTGCGTAAATTCCGGCCCACGCCACCAGACCCGGAAGCACGTAGGCGCGCTTGGACCGCACGCCGAAGCGCTGCAGCAGTACGATCGCGCCGAACCCGCCGAAGGCGACGCCCAGACCCCAGAACTGGATCCCCGTCGAATAGAACATGGCGATGACCAGGATCGCGCCGAGGTCGTCGATGACCGCCAGTGCCAAGAGCAGCACGCGCAGCGCCGGCGGGACGCGCGGACCGAGCAGGGCCAGCACGCCGACCGCAAACGCGATGTCGGTGGCCATCGGGATGCCCCACCCTGCGCGCGCGGCGGGCACGCGCGCAGCCAGCCCCAGGTACAGCAACGCCGGGACCACCATGCCGCCGACGGCGGCGGCGGCCGGCAGCGCGGCGCGGCGCCACTCGGACAGCTCACCGCTGTGCACCTCGCGGCGGATCTCCAGGCCGACCACGAAGAAAAACAGGGCCATGAGTCCGTCGTTGACGACCCACTCGAGCGGACGCTCGAACGCGAAGCCGCCGATCCGAACGCCGACGGGCGTGTGCCACAGGCGGAAGTAGCTTGCCGCAAACGGCGAATTGGCCCACGCGAGCGCCACCACCGCGGCGAGCAGCAGGACCACACCGCCGGCCGCTTCGATCTTCAGGAACTCGTCGAGCGAGCGGCCTGCACGCTGCGCGATGCGCAGTAGCGCTGGCGACGCGTCGGGCGGCGTGGATGCGAGGGGGTTGCGGTGGCGTTGCCGAGTTGGGATCATGGCTCTCCGGGCGGCACGGGCCCGCGTGGGAGGCGGACCGACCATCCCAGTCCTGCCGCACGCAATCGCGCGGCACCCTCTTCGACATACCTGATTACCGATGACACCGGACTCGTGCCGGTGATCAGGTGGCGGCGATGCCGATGGCTTCGTTTTCCCACACCTCGACCGGCTTGACGCGCTCGCGCAGCATCGCCGCGACCTCGGCGTCGGTCTGGGGGCCGGCAAGGCGTACGTAGCGGCGAGCCAGCACGTCGTAGCGGCCGGTCCACAGGAACACCGAGACCAGGAAGAAATCGATGCCCTGAAAGACGATGGCGCCCTCCTTTGCATAGGTCTCGACCTTCTTGCGCAGTTCGGCGGGGTGCTCGGTCCAGTGGCGTGCGGCCTGCAGGTGATGGCCAATGTGGTAGCCGTCGTTGAAGCAGCGCCGGTTGTAGCCGTTGTTGATGCAGGTGATCGCGTTGGCGATTCCGTTGTTCTTGTGGCGCACGTTGATGAAGGCGTGCTGGCCCCAGTTGCCGACCATCATCAGCAACCGGCACGTGCAGTACGGCAGCAAGAACGCGATCAGCCCGAAGCGCCAGTCGAGCGCCATCGCACCAGCAATCGTGGCCACGTGTCCGATCTCACCGAGCACGGCGCGCCGCGCCAGCTTGGCTTTGTTGTGCTTTCGCAGGTACGCCGGCAGCTCGACCATCGACAGGAAGAAGAAGCGACCAAAGTAGATCAAGAAGTGCGCGAAGCTGTCGCGCTGATAGCGGATCGTCGAAGACAGATCTTCGAGCATGTTGTCTTCGGCGTGGTGCATGCCCACGTGGTGATCGCGGTAGCCGACCGGAATGCCGAAGAAGAACGTCATCACGAAGGGGTGCAGCCGATCCAGCGCTTTCCAGCGCGTGAGGAACGGTCGGTGCATCGTGTTGTGCAGCATCAAGATGACTGGCGACAGAAACCACGCCCACAGCGTGACGTAGACGGCGCCGATCGCCCAGGCCGGCGCCGCCGTGTGGCGCAGCGCCCACCACAGCGCGGCTTGCAGCACGCTCATCACCGCAATCATCGAAAGCGTCAGCCGGATGAACACCTGATCCCGTGCATCATGCAGCAAGCTGACGCACAGCCGACTGAATGCCGAGTCGGCGTAGGTCGGCGCGGCTTCGAGATCCGTCGACGGGGGGAGACCAGCGTGAGCGCTCTGGGCAGACATTCGATAGTGGCATTAGCTCGCCTCGCTAAGCTGCGCCACCACGGAGGTCGCGGCACGTGGCAGCCAGCGGACGACGGCACCGTGGTGTTCCAGCGCCGGAACGTCATCGGCACGACACCAACGCGAACTCGCCCTCGTGTGCACGGATCCGCGCAAGTATGCTGTCTAGCGTCACACCTGGAGCCCGCAGCTTCCCGCGCTCCGAACGAGCAACCTGCTATCGTCCTGAAGCCAGCCCGGTACGCGGGTTGCAGAAAGAGCCTCTCATGCACCTCGCGACGAACCGCACGCTGCACCTTGGCGCCGGCCTGGTCATGGCCGCCCTCGTGAGCCTCGGGGGCTGCTTCCAGGGCACCGCACCTGCTTCCTCGAGCGAGGGTGCGGACGCGGCTTCCAAGTCCGGGTCGGCCGAAGGAGCCACGCAGTTTCCGCTCTCCCGCCTGACGCGGGCGCAGTACCAGAACAGCCTCCGGGATCTGTTCGGAGCGGCCGCGGTCGACGGTGTGGCCCTGCCGCCGGCCGACGTGTCGGTCGAAGGCTTCGACAACAACACGGCAGCACAAACGCCCTCGGCCGCGCTGATCGAGGCGTACCAGACGGCCGCTGCCGAGGTCGCCACGATCGCGTTGGCCGAGCCCCAAGCGCTGCTGAAGTGCGTGCCGCAAAGCCGCCCCGACGAGGATGCCTGCGCGATGGCGTTCTTCGGCACCTACGGCAAACGCATCTACCGCAAGCCCATGGCCCCCGCAGACGTGCAGTCGCTGCAGGACTTTTACGCCAGCCGCCGCGACGCCGGCTCGGACTTCGTCTCGGCCATGCGCCTGTCGCTGCAGGCCATGCTGCAATCGCCCGAGTTCTTGTACCGAGTCGAGGTGGGCGCTCCGGTGGCGACACGACCGGGCGTGGTGCAGCTGCTGCCGTACGAGATGGCCAGCCGCCTGTCGTATCTGCTGTGGAACAGCACGCCGGACGACGCGCTGTTCGCCGCAGCCGACGCGGGCGAGCTGGCCACGCCGGAGGGGCTCGAAAAGCAAGCGCGGCGACTCCTGGCCGAGCCGCGGTCGCACGCCGCGATGCGTGCATTCTACAGTCAGTGGCTCCGCTTCGACAAGATGAAGAACCTCAGCAAGGACAAGGAGATGTTTCCGACGTTCGGCACGGCGACGCTCACGTCGATGCAAGATTCGGCCGACAAGTTCATGGAAGGCGTGTTCTTCGGCGGCGGCACCTTGACCACGCTGCTCACCGACAACCATGCGTGGGTCAACGACACGCTCGCGCCCCTGTACGGCGTTCCGGCTCCCGGCGGCGCCGAGCTGAAGCTGGTGACCGTTGACGCGACGCAGCGCTCCGGCATCCTCACCGACGTCGGGATGATGGCCGGTTTTGCCCACGAGACCGCGGACGCGCCCGTGTTGCGCGGCGTGTTCGTGCTCGACCGGCTGCTCTGCAGTCCGCCGCCGCCGCCGCCACCCGACATTCCCGCAGCGCCCACGCCGAGCGCCAGCGAGCCGAAGACCACGCGCGAGCGCTTTGCGCTCCAGCACGAACAAGGCGCGTGCGCGGGTTGCCACCGCGACATCGACGGCATCGGCTTCGGCTTCAGCCACTACGACGCCACCGGCCAGTGGCGCACCACCGACTCTGGATTTCCCGTGGATGCGTCCGGTTGGTTCGCGAGCGGCAGTGGCCTCGAGGGCACCTTTC
>JAYUXI010000317.1:0-1530 GCA_043753085.1 Myxococcales bacterium
CTCTGCCCCGACGACTCTGTTCACGGAACCGACCTTGCTGCTGCTTCCATGGGGATACGTACCAATCTTTCCGAAGTTACCCAAGGTCTCGTCGCTCGTGCGTCACGAAGTGCACAGAGCGGTACTGGCCTCGATGCGCAGCAAACCGTGCGGCAAGTCCGCCTCGTTGACACCGAAATCGCCCCACCATACGGTGAGAACACCCGATGTGGTCGCTCCGAGCGGGTGGGGCGGTCAAGAGTACACAACGAGCGACGACGAAAGTCGCAGGCACGGCGCGGCAACGCGGATGTAGCCACGGAGGTTGCAGGTCGATGAAGAGGACGAGTTCGGATTGGCTACGCCACGAGCCGGGAGCGAACGGCTTGGTCCGTCGCCATCCTCGGCATGCAGCTGCGGTCCGCTCATGAACGAGCTCGTCTTGGTCGTCGACGACCACCCCGCCAACACCAAGCTGGTCACGTTCGTGCTTCAAGCGCATGGCCTCAAGGTTGTGGCCGCCGCGAGCGCCGAGGAAGCACTCGGTGTATTGGCCACGCAAACGCCGGCGCTCATTCTCATGGACGTGCAGTTGCCGGGCACCGACGGTCTCGAGCTGACCCGGCAGCTCCGCAACCAGGCCCGGTTCGCCGAGCTGCCGATCGTGGCCGTCACCGCGTACGCGATGGCGCGCGACGAGCAGGCCGCGTACGCCGCCGGCTGCAACGCGTTCGTATCCAAACCCATCGACACGCGCGCGCTCGCCGTACTCGTGCTGAAGCTCCTGGCGGCAAGGACGTCATGACAGCGTCCCGCGTGCTTCTCGTCGAAGACAACGCCGTCACCTGCAAGCTGGTGCGGTCCACCCTCGAAGCCGACGGCATCGAGGTCTTCGAAGCGGCGCGCATCGCGGACGCGGTGGCAAAGGCGGCCGACGCCCGTCCCGACCTGGTGCTCCTCGATCTCGTCCTGCCGGACGGCAGCGGCTTCGAGATTCTCGCCGACCTTCGCGCCACGCTCGGTCAGAACGTCCCGATCCTGGCGTTCACGGGCCTGCTGTCCGCATTCGACGAGGGACGACTCGGCGCCGCCGGCTTCGACGACGTGGTGTCGAAGCCCGTGGAGCCGTCGCGCCTGCGCGAGGTCTTGCGGGCCTACCTGCCGGGACGCGAACGCGCCCAGAGTGACTGCTTCGGCACGGGCCGCCGTATCCTGGTCGTCGACGACGATCCGGTGCAGCGCAAGTTGGCCGTGTTCCGGCTCGGCCGGCTCGGTTTCGACGTGGTGGCTGCGTGCGACGGCGCCGAAGGCCTCGAGCTCGCCCTGCAGCGACCTCCGGACGCAATCGTCACCGACCTGCTGATGCCCAAGGTAGACGGCTTCGAGCTGTGCTCACGGCTGCGCGCCGACGTCAGCTTCCCGCAGATCCCCATCATCTTATTGACCAGCAGCGACCTCGAGGAATCGGATCGCGCGCTGGCCGAACGGGTCGGCGCGGACGCGCTCGTCGTTCGTACGCCGGATCTCGCGACGCTCACCGCGGCACTGCAC
>JAYUXI010000318.1:0-4042 GCA_043753085.1 Myxococcales bacterium
CGCTACGAGACCGTGTTCCTGCGCGGCTGTTCCTTCGTCATCGCGCTCGTCGCCTGCGCGTGGTTCGTGGAGCGCGCCTTCGACGTCAAGCTGCTGAGCTAAACGGCCTGCGTAGTACACGCATTGCGTTCTGGGTGGTAGCGCGCGCCACCTCCTCGAACGACTCGCCACGCAGGTCGGCCACGCGCGCTGCCGTGTGCACCACGAACGCGGGCTCGCACGGTTTGCCGCGATGCGGAATGGGCGCGAGGTACGGGCTGTCGGTCTCGACGAGGTAGCGATCGCTCGGCACCTTCGCGGCCACTTCGTGAATGGCCTTGGCGTTCTTGAAGGTGACGATGCCCGAGAACGACATGACGAACCCGAGGTCGAGCGCGCGCGAGGCAAACGCCCAGTCTTCGCTGAAGCAGTGGATGATCCCCCCGACGTCTCTGGCGCTCTCGCTCTCGAGCACGTCGAGCGTGTCCGCGGGGGCCGCGCGGGTGTGGATCACGAGCGGCTTGCCCAACCTGCGCGCCAGGGCAATCTGCCAGGCGAAGGCGTCACGCTGGAGCGTGCGCGGCGAGTGATCGTAGTGGTAGTCGAGGCCGGTCTCGCCGATGGCCACGACCTCGGGACTGGCTGCGAGCCGCTCGAATTCGGCGCCTTGGACCGGGTCGATGCCGCCCTCGTGCGCCAAACGAGCCGCGTCGTGCGGGTGCACGCCCACCGTGGCGGCCACACGCGCAGGATGCCGCCGGGCCAGCGCGATCGCATCGCGTGCAGGTTGCAAGCTTTCACCCACGCCGATGACCACGAAGCCGGCTACGCCCGCCGCCTCGGCGCGCGCCATGACGGCGTCTGCGCCCTCGGGGAAGTAGTGGCCGTCGAGGTGACAATGGGTATCGATGAGCATCCGACCGCTCACGTGACCAGGTGGGCGAACCGGCGCCGCACCAGCGTGCTGGTCATGTCGCCCGCGCAGTGTTTGCAGTAGCCCTTGGTCTCGAGGCGCGCGATGGCCTCTTCGGCCGTCTTGCGGCGCCCGGCGTCAAGCCCTTGTCCTTCTGCGCGCACCAGCAGCATGACGTCGCGCGCGATGGCCGCCACGCGCGGCAACCGACTGGCGAAGATGGCGTCTTTCATCTTCTTCACGATGTGCGGAAACACCTGGAGCGGCAGGGCACGCTCGTTCGGGTGGTTGATCGCCCACACGGCAATTTGGCTGATGAGCTCCCTGCGCGCGACTTCCTTGTCGGCCTGGCCATCCAGCAGCTTCTCGACCTCGGTCATCATTTGCTCGTCCGGCTCTTCGTAGTCGCCGGTGAGCGTGTTGCGGATGCGTTCGCGCTTGGACCACACCGACACGTGTTGCACGTAGCGGTCGAAGAGCTCTTCGTACTGGGCTTCGTCGACCAGGCCACTGGCCGAATACATCTCGGTCTCCCAGACCGAGAGCAGGTGATCGAACACGGCGCTGCGCTGCGCCTCGGCGTCGTGGTAGCCGCCGACCTTCGCGGTCTCTTGTAGCCACTCGAACTCTGCCTTGCGGGTCACGAGATCGTCTATCTCATCGAGGACGGCGAGGGGGCTGAGGCATTGGTACTGCGTGGACTGCGCGGCATCGAGCAAGACCGCCCGCATCTCGCGCGGGCTCGCGCCGATGCGACCCTCGTAGATCGGATACGAGTCGCTCTGGGTGTAAAGGCGCCCGATCCCGGCCAGCAGCACCTTGCGCTCGTCGTTGGTGAGACGCGCCGGCGCCGTGCCGTGGGCGTAAAGCTCCATCTTCTCGAAGGCGGTCAGCTCGCCCGCGAGGCGTCCGAGCTCGCCGGTGAGCTCGTCCCCCTGGGGCTTGCGCATGCGTGTGAGCACCGCGAACTGCGCCGCAGCCAGCGTGGCGTGCGGCGCCACGTGCCGGCGCACCTGCGGCGCCACGAGCAGATCGTAGATGGTGCGTTCGTGCTCGCTGGAGCGCAGGTACGGCGTCCGTACGAGCTCGAGACGGCCGCGGAAGCTCGCAAACTCCGGGTGCTCGCGAAAGGCGTCGAGGTGCAGCTCGTTGGCGCTGCCCATCATCACGCAGTTGAGCTGGATGTTCTGCGCGGCAAGCGCGACCTCGCCCGTTTCGACGGTAAGCTGCAGGTACTTGAAGGTGTCGAGCGGACGCTTCAACAAATCGCTGAACTCGAGGATGCCGCCCGCCGCGTCGACCAGCTCGCCTCTGGCTTCGTACAAGCTGACGGCTTGCAGCGACGCGGGGAGCGACGCGAGCGAGCGATCCGCGGTGACCTGCCGCTCGGCTGCGTCGACGCTCATCTGCGGGCCGAGGGTGACGGCGCCGACGCGATAGCGCTGCGAAATGAAGTAGCGCTCGACGCGTACGTGCTTGAGAACCTCGGTGTAGGAACCGTTGTAGCTTGCAAGCAACGCCTCGCTGACCTCGCGGCTCTTGTGCGAGAGCTCGCCGCGCAGGAGCCAGTCGCTGGGTTCGGTGATGCCGAGTTTTTCGAGCATGGCGCGGCGCTCGCTCACCGGGATCAAGAACAACGGATGGTCGCGCACCTCGACCAGCAGCTTGGCGTCGAGCTCGGCGTCGCCCAGGTGCGCGTAGCTGTCGTGGCCTTCGGCCTTGCGCCCGGCGAAGCCCAGACCACCCTTGGTGGTGACCGTGGACGGAAACACCCAGCTGAAACAATAGAGCGCGCCTTCGTCCTTGGTGCTGTAGTCCTCGAGGGCGCGGAGGATGCAGCCCACGATCGTGCTCTTGGCACTGCCGTTGGGGCCGTGCAGCAGCACCAGGCGGTTGGGGCGCCCCTCGCGCACGAAGTTCTCGAGCGAGCGGTAGATTTCTTCCTGCACGGGCTCCTGCCCAACCAGCGTGCCGCGCGGCCGACCGCCCTGCGGCGGCGTGGGCTCCCACGGCAGATCGAACAGGTGGAAGCGCTTGAAGGTGCCCCACGGGTAGCGCACGTCTTCGCTGCCGTAGTGGTCGAATGCGTCTTTCACGTAGCGGCTGGCATCGCGTGCGAAGCGTTCGGGCTGGCTGGTGAAGAGCTCCAGGTACTCGGGGAACGACAGCACGCGCATGCCGCGCCGGAAGCCTTCTTCGACGCGGCCAGTGATGGCCTCGAGCACGTCCTTTGCCTTCTTGCTCATCTGCCCTGCAGCCTAAAGCATGGCGAAAGCCCATGTCTGATTTTTAGGCGTAGTCGTAGCGGCCGCCGCGCTCGAGCGCGCGCTGGTACGCGGGTCGTGCGTGAATGCGGTCGAGGTACTTGGCGAGCACCGGTCGCTCTTCCTTGCGGAAGGCACGCTGCGCGGCGGCCTCGACCGGAAAGCTCATCATGATGTCGGCGGCGCTGAGCGCGTTGCCGACGAACCAGTCGCGCGAACCGAGCTCGCTCTGCCAGAAGTCGAAGTGGGTACGCAGCTGCGGATCGATGAACGTCTTGCTGACCATCGTGGCGATCCCGCCCACGAGCGGGCGCACCGCCCACGGCGAACCAGGCGCGAGCCGAGAAAACACCAGCTTGAGAAACAGCCACGGCATCGCCGATCCCTCTGCATAGTGCAGCCAAAACCGCAGCTGGTTGCGCTCGGCCGCGGCACTGGGCACGAGCCGCCCCTCCCCGTACTTCTCGAGCAAGTACTCGACGATGGCGCCCGTCTCTGCCACGGTGACGGAGTCGTCGACGATCACGGGTGACTTGCCTAGCGGGTGAACCGTCTTCAGCTCCGGCGGCGCGAGCATGGTCTTCGGGTTGCGTGCATAGCGCACGACCTCGTACGGGAGCTCCAGCTCTTCGAGCAGCCAGAGCACACGCTGCGAACGAGAGTTTTCCAGATGGTGGACCGTCAGCACTCGCCTCGTTATAGCCGAAAGCCCGCTACTTTTTGACGTCGACCGAAAGCTTTATGTTTTCCGTGGCGGTGGCGCACTCGTGGTCCGAGCACACCGCGAACTTGAACGTGCCCAGAACGTCGAGCTTGCCCGCCTTGGCCGCCGTGAACTTCACGGTGATGGTACCGCTCTGCTCGTTCGCCTCGACGAAGTCGCCCG
>JAYUXI010000319.1:0-4041 GCA_043753085.1 Myxococcales bacterium
CCCAGGATCTCCCCGGGGCGAAGCGCGAACGTGGCGCGCTGCAGGCGACCGGCGCCCAGATCGCGCGCGTACAGCACCGGCGCGGCGACGGGCTGCGGCTGCGGCGTGGCCTGCGCGGCGACGAGAGCCGCGTGCTCGGCGAAGACCGCCTTGGCGATCGGCGCCAGCTGCTCCTCGGGATCACCCTGCCGATCGAACGGTGCATCATGCACTTTTTTGCCCCGGGCGAGCACGACGACGCGGTCGGCGTGCCGAGAAACTTCGCCCAGCCGGTGCGTGACCACCACCACGCAGGTGCCGCTCTTCACCAGCGTCTGCAGCATGGCGTAGAGCGCCTCGGCTTCGTGCGGAAGCAGCACGGCGGTGGGCTCGTCGAGCACCAGAAACCGCGGCTTGGCACCCGCGCCGCGAAGCGCGCGCAGCAGCTCGACCTTCTGGCGCTGGCCCACGTCGAGCTGGGCCACGGGCACATCGAGCGGCACGTCGATGCCGAGTTCGTGAGCGCGTGCCGCCAGCTGCGCACGAAGCTTGGCCCGCGGCAGCCCGAGCCAGGAGCCTGCGAGCAGCGCCGTGTTCTCGATCGCGTCGAGCTCGAGGGCAAGTGCCAGGTGCTGCTCCACCATCGACACGCCGTGCTCGCGAGCCGCGGCGGGCGAGCGCCACGTAGCCGTGGATCCATCCAGCTCGACATGGCCTTGGTCCGGAGCGAGCAGCCCCACCATCATCTCGAGGAGCGTGGTTTTGCCAGCGCCGTTGGCGCCGCACACGGCGACGAGCTCGCCCGGCGCCAGCTCGAGATCGACGTGGTCGACGGCGAAGGTGCCATCGGGACAACGCTTGGTGAGGCCGCGTGCAGCGAGCACGTCAGGACTGCGAGCGACCGAGGATGCCCCAGAAGAACAGGCCGCCCCCGACGACGAGCCCCCCGCCGAGCAGAAGCAGCGCGGGCGGTGTGGGCCCGACCAGCGCCACGTAAACGGCCGCCGGCAGCGGCGCCAAAAAACCCAGCCAGCGCCACGGCGAGCCCGAGGGCGGCGCTTGCATCGAGGCCGGCGCCACGCTGGCGGTGCGCGAGATGGGAATGCCCGGGGCCGATCCGGAGCCGCCCTCGGAGACGCGGTCGATCCCCGACGGCGGCGTTTCGCCCAGAGCCTCGACCTCGATAGAGACCGACCCCGTGCCGAGGCCGGTGTGGCGCGGCATCGCAGAACCAGTCGATGCCTGCGGCAGCGCAGAACCAGTCGATGCCTGCGGTCCGGAACGCGGCGGAGGTGCGCCGGCCACCTGGCTCGCCCCGCTGCCGGCGCCCGGGTACGACGGGATCGATTCGCGGCCACGCGGAATGGCGAGCTTGGTTTCGCTCTCGGGCGCCCGCGGCGCCATGTACGGCGCCTCGGGTTTGGCGCCCTCGGTACGGATCAGGCGTTCGGCCATGTCGTCCGGCATGCTGTCGCGGCGCACCGTCTTCATGCTCGAGAGATCGTCGAAGTCGGAGCTCGCCCCGCGCGAGGGCGCGCGCGGCTCGCGGGCGGCGCGCACCAGCGCGTGTTCGAGCTCCTCCATGGTGGCGTAGCGATGTTCGGGCTTCTTTGCCAGGCACTGCATCACCACGCGCTCGAGACCGGGCGAGAGAGCCACGTCCGGTGCGCGACTGGCCATGGGCTCGGGCGCCGACCCGATGTGGTTTTTGATCACCACCGGCATGGCGCCTTCGGGGAACAGCGCGGTGCCCGTAAACATGCGGTAGAGAATCACGCCCAGCGAGTACACGTCGGTGCGCGCGTCGATCTTCTTGCTGAGAATCTGCTCCGGCGCCATGTAGTCGACGGTACCGACCAGCGCGCCGGTCTTGGTGATCTGGGTGCCCTGATCGTGCGCCTTGGCCACGCCGAAATCGAGCACCTTCACGAACAGCGGATCGCCGCCTCGTTCCATGATCTGCACGTTGGCGGGCTTGAGATCCCGGTGCACGAGGCCCTTCTTGTGCGCGTAGCCGAGGGCCGCGCAGATCTGCGTGGCGATGTGGATCGCGTCGTCGACCGGGAGGCGGGTCAAGCGCCGGATGCGATCCGAAAGCGATTCACCGGCCAGCAGCTCCATCACGAAAAAGAGCTCACCGCGATCGCCGCGGCCGAGATCGTAAAGGTGCACGATGTGCGGGTGGGTGATGCGCGCGGTGTTGCGGGCTTCACGCAAAAAGCGCGAGACGGCGTCGTCTTCCGCGCCCGGATCCGTGTCGATCAGCTTGATCGCAACGGTGCGCTGCATGGTCGTGTCGACGGCTCGGTACACCGTGCCCATGCCGCCTTGGCCGAGCACGCTCTCCAGCCGAAAACGACCCGCCAGAGTCCGCGGTAATTCGAATTCGCCCATCGACTGCTTTGCCGGAGAAAGGTTGGGCCGCCCGCACCGACGGACACCGCAACCCGCTGCAGGCTACTCCGGTCGGCGCCCGGCCGACAAGTAAGAGCTCACTCGGAAGTTTCCCTGCAAGCTCGAAGCAAGCTCGAAAAAGTGCCGCACGGATGCAGCGATCCGGGTCCTGGAAAGGGGTGGCCGCCAAGGCCCTCGTGCCCAATCTTGAATTGCACATGAAAAAAACCTTCCGGACCTCCGGAGACGGCGACGGCGACGAGCTGGGACCGGTGCTCGAGTTTCTGCAGCTGGTGTGGGCCGTGGAACATGGCTTCGAGAGTCGCTCCAAGCGAATGGAGAGCGCGCTGGGGGTGACCGTTTCCCAGCGCATGGCGGTGCGGCTTCTGGGCCGCAAGCCGAAGACGTCTGCGGGGGCCCTGGCGCGCCTCTTGCGGCAGCATCCGAGCACGCTGAGCGGCATCTTGCAGCGGCTCGTGACGCGGGGGTTGGTGCGCCGGGAAGACGACCCGAACGACCGTCGCCGCGCCCTGTTCTCGCTCACCCGCGCAGGGCTTGAACTCGACAAGGACAAGACCGCTTCGTTCGAAAGCGCTGTGCGCCGGGTGCTGCGAAAGATCCCCGAGCCCAGACTGGCGCAAGCGGCCCAGGCGCTGGTGGTCCTGGCCGACGAGCTCTCGCGGCCGGAGTAGCAGCGGCGGTGGCCGCTAGACTGCGACGGCGATCGGAAGCTCGGCCACGCTCGAGAACGAAGCCGGGACGACCCGCGACTTCGAGCCACCCAGGCGCGCGTGCAACCTGGCGCCCTTCAGGATTTCTTCGCAGAGGCTGGCGTAGTCCATGCCGGCCGCGTCGGCGATCTTCGGCAGCAACGACGTCTTGGTCATGCCGGGCAATGTGTTGACCTCGAGCACGTACTCGTTCTCGCCGGCCGTGGCGAGCAAGTCGACGCGGCAGGCGCCGCTGCAGCCGAGCGCACGCGCGGCGCGCTCGGCCAGGTTCATGAGGCCGCGCACGCGGGTGGCGGCGAGCCGCGGTGGCAGGATGTATTCGGTGGCGCCGGGCGTGTACTTCGACGCGTAGTCGTACAGGCCGGAGCGCGGGGCTACCTCGATGGCGCCGAGCACGCGGCCGTCGAGCAAGCCGACGTGAATCTCTGCACCCTGCACGAATCGCTCGACCAGCGCGAAGTCGTCGTGCTCGAGGGCCTGGCGGACTCCGGTTTCGAGCTCGGCCAGGTTGCTCGCCTTGGTGAGACCGATGCTGGAGCCTTCCGAGCGTGGCTTCACGATGGTCGGAAATCCAAAGCTGCCGTGCAGCTCGTCGAGACTGTGGAGATCGCTGCTCTGCGCGACGTAGTACGGCGGCGTGGGCACGTTGTGCAGGCGAAACAGCTCCTTGGCCTTGAGCTTGTCCATGGCCAGCGCCGAGCCGAGAAGCGACGAGCCGGTGTACGGGATTTGCAGCCACTCGCAGAGGCCCTGGATGCAGCCGTCCTCACCGCCACGACCGTGCAGCGCGAGAAACGCCACGTCGATGTGGGCGCGGCGCAGCTGCGTGTCCGGAGCAGCGCCTTCTGCGCCGAGCACGATGCGCGTGACGTCGTGACCGCGCGATTCGAGCGCCTCGCAGACGCCCTCGCCCGTACGAAGGGACACGTCGCGTTCC
>JAYUXI010000320.1:0-4041 GCA_043753085.1 Myxococcales bacterium
GCCGAGCAGCTCGCGGTGTCGGCGCGCGGGCAGGGGAGCTACTCGCTGCGCGTGGTGCGCGCCGACGAGACCACGGCCCCGGTCGATGGCCGCATCGAGATGCACGCACTGGGTGGCAATGCACGCATGGTGCCGTTCACCCTGGCAGGACGTGAGACCGAAGTGGCCCGCATCGCGGTGACGGTGAAGCCCGTGCTCACCCCCGTGCCCGGGTTCGGTCGCCGCCAGATCTGGGAGTGACGTCGCGAAATTGCAGTCGCCAAGCACAAAAGAAGACGCAGCGTGAGCTGCGTCCCTTCTGTGCGTTTGCGTGTCTGGTCGTGACAGGGCTGCGGGGGTTGCCGCAGCAACCGGATCACTCGACGGTTTCGAGGATCTTCGCGAGGGTGTCGAGCGCGTCGATGACGCGAGCGCGGTCGGCGCGCGGCAGCTTGTCGACGATGCTCGCGTAGGTCTGTGCGGCGCGGCTGGTGGCCGAGTCTGCGGCGCGCTTGCCGCGCGGGGTGAGACGCACGTCGGTCTGGCGACCGTCGTCTGCGCCCTTCTTGCGTGCGACGTACCCGGCTCGCTCCAAGCCGGACAGATTGCGGCTCGCCGTCGACGAATCGATGCCGAGCAAGGTGGCAAGTGCGGAGGTCGACAGCGCGCCGCGGTCGGCGAGTAGCTGCAGAGTCTCTGCTTGTTGCGGAGTGACGTCGCCTCCGCGAGCGCGCTCGCGGCTGAGACGCCCGAGGCCCCGTTGAACAACTTGGATGGCGCGCGCGAACCGGTCCTGATCAGCCATGAAGCCATGTATTCTGCAAGTGTGGGGGGCGCGTCAAGGAAAAGGTGATCGAGGCGTGCGTTTCGTATGCAGCGAGAACGCATTTCATCGCGGCGTGCTTCACCACGATTTCTGCATCGACTCCGAACTACCGCTGGCCTGCCGATTTCTGCCTTCCGTGCCGCGCGCGGACTATTGCACCTGGCCGAGACCGGACTAGTCTCCAACCTACGTGGCGATGCCGCCTGGCACCCCCCTCGCGATTGCGCACCAACGAGATGACAATGGTCGTGGCTCAACAACTGCAACAAGCGTGGTCGCTCTGATGGGTGACAAGGGAGAAGTCGGAGAGGTCCTCGCAGCTCGCTACGAGGTGGTCCGCGAGATCGGCCGCGGTGGCATGGGTGTCGTTTTGCTCTGCAAGGATCTCGTCACCGGCGAGCGCGTGGCGCTCAAGCGTTTGCGCGCCCAAGACGACGGCAAAGCGCAGTCGCGCGAGGAGGAGAGCTGGTGGTTCCAGCAAGAAGCTCGTGCGGTCGCCTCGCTGGAGCATCCCGCCATCGTGCGTGCGCGTGACTTCGGCATGCTGCCCGACGGCTCGCCGTATCTGGTGATGGACGCGCTGCCGGGCCGGAGCGTGCACGAATGGATGCACACCACCACCATGCCGTGGTCGGTCATCTGGGTGCTCACCGACCAGACGCTGGCGGGGCTGGCGCACGCGCACGCGCGCGGCGTCATTCACGGCGACCTCAAGCCGTCGAACGTCATGCTCGATCTCGCCTCGTCGGGGCGCGGTCCGCGTGCCTTCGTCCTCGACCTCGGTCTCGCGTGGCTGCGTGAGAACCGCCACGACTCCCGCCTCGATGGCGCGCCGGAGCCCGAGCTTGCGGTGCACGCCGGCGCGGGCACGGTCGGATGGGTGGCACCCGAGCAGATCCGCAAGACCGCCACGCACGTCGGGCCCGCCACGGACATGTATGCGCTCGCGTGCATCATGTACCGCGTGCTCACGGGCAAAGAGATCTTCGAAGGCAACGCGCAGGAAGTGTTGCGCGCGCACAAACGTACCCCGGTCACGCCGCCGCAGCTGCCCGAGGGAGTGCCGCCGGGCGTCGCGCAGTTCATCGTGAAGATGCTCGCGAAAAAACCGTGGGACCGCTACGAGCTCGCCGCCGACGCGCGCAAGGCCTGGCAGGCGTTCCGGCCGCGGCACGCGCCCACGATGGAGGAAACCATGGCGCGTGCACCCGCGCCGCCGGCGGCGCCCTCGTCGACCGCCATGCCCGAGCGCGGTCGTGCCGTGGCGGCAGCGCGCTCGCTGGCGCCCGGTCTTTTGTCGCTGCGTCCGGCGCCGATGGTGGCTCGAGAAGAAGAGCGCGAGTTTCTCACCCGCCTCGTGGACGATACCTGCCACGAGCGCATCGAGCCGCACCAGATGGTGGCGATGGTCGGCGAGGCCGGCGTCGGCAAGAGCCGCCTGGCCGAGTGGCTTTGCGAGTACGTGCACGAGCACGGGCACATGTGGGTGCTGCGTGCCCGCTACGGCAAGACCCCCACCCCGCTCGACGGCCTCACCGCGGCGGTGAACAAGTTCTACAACTTGCAAGGTGCCGACCGCGCCTTGGTCGAGCAGACCCTGCTCAATCGTTGGGAGATCGCCAAAGACGACGACGAAGGGCTGACCTGGGTCGCTGCCACTGCCGAGTGGCTGCGTCCGACCCCGGCAGGCGAATCGATCGTCGGTCCGACCGGCAAGCGCTTCGTGCTCGACAACGCCGAGTTGCGCTTCGCAGTCATCAAGCGGGTGCTCGAGCGCATCGGCAAAGATCGTCCCATCCTCATCTGGTTCGACGACCTGCACCTGTCTTCGCCGAACACGTTCGAGGTGCTCTCGCGTTTGCATCGTGAGGCCACCGAGCTGCGCATCTTGATTGTCACCACGGCGCGCTCCGAATCGCTCGAGACCGATCTCGATGCCGCGCTTCGCCTCGAGCAGCTGCGTACCGAGTGGCTTGGGCACGTCCTCGAGCTGGCGCCGTTCGGCGAAGAAGAAACCCACGTGCTGCTCCGCGCCACGCTGCCGCTGCATGCAGATGCCATCGAGAGTGCCACCCGACAGAGTCGCGGCAACGCGCTGTTTGCGCTGCAGCTGCTGCATGCGTGGGCGGGGGGCGGTTACCTCACGATGGAACACGGCAAGTACAAGGTGCCAAGCGATGCCCTGCAAGGTCGCGCCATTACCACCGCCGAACTCTGGGACGAGCGCATGAGCGCCGTGCCGGAGCCGTTTCGTCTCGCGGCCTACGCAGCTGCAGCGGTCGGCGACGACGTGCGCGGCATCGTGCTGAAGGCGCTTGGCCAGTCGCTGGGGCTCGACCCGCGCGAGGCCCTCGTGGCGCTCACCCGTGCGCAGATCATTCTGCCTACCGGCAACGATCAGTTTCGGTGGGCGCACGCGCTGTTGCAGGAGCACCTACTTGCCCGCCTTCACGAGCGCGAAGAGTCGCCGGCGATATTCCGGCTTGCCGCCAACGCGTTGGCGCTGCACCCGGCGGTCGGCTCGCGCCGCGTCATGAAGCTGCGTGTCACCAACTTGTTGCGGTCCGGCGACGACGAAGCCGCCGCGCGCCTCATGTTCCGCTTCATCGAAGGCGCCTGGGCCCGCGGCCGCGACACCACCGCCACCCTGAAGGATCTCGCCATTCTCGAGGGCCGCGTGAAAGGCGCCGCCGCCGCCGAGTACGGCTACTGGCGCGCCGAAGCCCTGCGTCACCTCGGCCGCCTCGAACAAGCCCGGGAGCAGGCCGAAAAATCGCTCGCGTCGTTTCGTGCCTCGGGCGATCACGGCCACGAGGCCCACGCGCTGCGACTCATCGGTCACATCGCCTCGGACACCGGCCATCCGAACGAAGGCCGCAAGCTGGTCTTGCAGGCGCTCGACAAGTTCGAGGAGATCGGTGACGCGCGGGGCCGCGCGCAGTCGCTGGTGGTGCTCGGCGAGATTGACTACCTGCTGGGCGAGCACGCGCGCGCCACCGAGGTATTGCTCGAAGCGGAAGAGCGCTGCGCCAAGGTGTCGGACGAGCTCGGCCGCGCGCAGAGCTTCATCATCCTGGCGATGATCTCCACCAGCGTCGGCGGCACCGAGCGCGCCACGCGGCTGCTCGGCGAGGCGCGAGGCGCGTTCGATCGTATCGGCTACCGCCTCGGCATCGCCCAGTGCGACGTCGTGCTCGGCCACGCCGACCACCGCGCCAAGAACTTCGAGGGCGCCA
>JAYUXI010000321.1:0-4040 GCA_043753085.1 Myxococcales bacterium
GCTCGCATGGTCAAGGCAGTCCCCTCGCTCTCGCCCCGCGGCCTTCGCACGCGCACCAAGCTGGTGGCGGCAGCGCGCACGGTCTTCGAGCGGGACGGATTCGCCAGCGCGAAGATCACCGACATCGCCAAGCGCGCGAAGGTCGCCGTCGGCTCGTTCTACACGTACTTCGACTCGAAGGACGCGGTCTTCCGCGCGGTGGTCGAGGCCATCGGCGGCGAGCTCGCGGCGCCGCTGCCGCGAGAGGTGGGCGCCGATCCGCTGGCGCGCATCGAAGCGGGCAACCGCGCCTACGTGCACGTGTACGCCAAGAATGCCCGCATCCTTGCGGTGATGCAGCATCGCACCTTCGAGGATCCGGCGATGCACGCTCTGCGCCAGCATGGCCGCAGGCTGTTCATCGATCGCGCCGAACGCGCGCTGCGCAGGCTGCAGAGCGACCGCCGGATCCCGGACGACGTGCGCCCGCGATTCGCCGCCATGGCGCTGGCCGGGATGGTGCACTCGTTTTGCTACGAGGCGTTCGCGCTCGGCGCGTCGGACGTCGTCACTGCGTCCGCCCAGAGCGTGGAACAAATCACGGCCGGACTGACCACGCTGTGGGCGCGCGCGATCGGGCTTGCTCCCGTGGCAGCGCGCGCTGCCACCCGAAAGGCTTCATGACCATCCTCGAGTCGACGATCGATCCGCGCAGCGACGCCTTCGCGAAAAATCGCGCCGACATGCTCGCCGAGGTGGTCGCCCTGCGCGCTCTCGAGTCGAAGGCGCGGCGCGAGGAAGTGGCGAAACGCGAGCGCTACGAAGGGCGGGGCCAGATCCTCCCGCGCGAGCGCGTGCGCCGCATGCTGGATCGCGGCAGTCCGTGGCTCGAGCTGTCGACCCTGTGTGGGTACAAGCAGCATGACGACAAGGACGGCTCGCTGGCTGGCGGCAACTTGATAGCCGGCGTGGGCTACGTGTCGGGGGTGCGGGCCATGGTGTCGGCCACCAACTACGTGATCAAGGGCGGCACCATGACTCCGCTCGGCGTGCTCAAGGCGCAGCGCACGCAAGAGATCGCGCTGCAGCAGAAGCTGCCCATGGTTTCGATGATCGAGTCGGGCGGAGCCAACCTGCGCTACCAGTCCGAGATGTTCATCCTGGGCGGGAAGAACTTCGCGATGCAGGCGCGCCTGTCCGCGCGGGGGATCCCGCAGATCACCGTGGTGCACGGCTCGTCCACGGCGGGAGGCGCGTACATTCCTGGCCTTTCCGACTACGTGATCATGGTGAAAAAACGCGCCAAGGTGTTTCTCGCCGGGCCACCGCTGGTGCTCGCGGCGACCGGCGAAATTGCGCTGGAAGAAGATCTCGGCGGCGCCGAGATGCACGCGTCGGTGGCTGGCACCACCGAGTTCGTGGCGGAAAACGACGCCGACGCGATTCGCATCGCGCGCGACGTGATGCAGAGCCTGAACTGGGAACCAGCCCATGTGCAACCTGCACGCGAGCCGATGCCGCCGCGCTACGATCCCGACGAGCTGTGTGGCGTGGTCCCGGTGGACTACCGCAAAGCCTACGACTGCCGCGAGATTGTTGCCCGCATCGTCGACGACAGCGACTTTCTCGAGTTCAAGGCGGACTACGACGCACAGACCGTCTGCGGGCGCGCGCGCATCGGCGGCGTGAAAGTGGGGATTGTCGGCAACAATGGACCCATTACCGCCGCGGGCGCCACCAAGGCCACGCAGTTCATCCAGCTCGCCTGCCAGAGCAACATCCCGCTCGTCTATTTGATGAACACCACCGGCTACATGGTCGGCACCCGCTCGGAGCAGGCCGGCATCGTCAAGCACGGCTCGAAGATGATCCAGGCCGTGGCCAACGCCACGGTGCCGCAGATCACCATCGTGGTGGGCGGCAGCTTCGGCGCCGGGAACTACGGCATGTGTGGGCGCGGCATGGGCCCGGCGTTTCTCTTCGCATGGCCCAACTCGCGCACCGCGGTGATGGGCGGCGAGCAGGCCGCCAAGGTTCTGGACGTCGTGTCGCGCGACAAGTTCGCCCGCGACGGGCGCGAGATGACCGAGGCCGACGAGCGCATGCTCGGCGCGCTGGGCGCCGGCATCGTGGCCCAGTTCGACGCCGAGTCGCACGCGTTCCACGCCAGCGCCCACCTGTTCGACGACGGCCTCATCGATCCGCGCGACACTCGCAGCGTGCTCGAGCTTGTGCTCGCCACCTGCGTGGAGGGTCGGGCCCGCACGCTCTGCCCGACTACCTTCGGAGTCGCGCGCCCATGAAGTTCTCGCGCATCCTCGTCGCCAACCGCGGCGAAATCGCCGTTCGCATCCTGCGCGGCGCCAGGGCCGCGGGCTACCAGACCGTTGCAGTCTACAGCGAGGCCGATCGCTCGGCGCGGCACGTGCGCGAGGCGGATCGCGCCGTCTTTCTCGGCGGCGCCGCAGCCGCGCAGTCGTACCTTTCCATCCCTCGACTGCTGGACGCCGCGGCCAAGGCCGGCGCGGACGCGGTGCACCCAGGCTACGGCTTCTTGTCCGAGCGCGCCGAGTTCGCACGCGCCGTCCGCGCAGCGGGGCTGATCTTCATCGGACCGAGCGCCGAGGCGATCGACGCCATGGGCGACAAGAGCGCGGCCAAGGTCCGCATGATCGCCGCGGGAGTCCCGTGCCTACCGGGGTTTCACGGTCGCACCGAGGCCGAACAGACCGACGAGCGCCTGGCCGGAGAGGCACGCGCGATCGGCTTTCCCGTCATGATCAAGGCCGCGGCCGGCGGCGGCGGGCGGGGCATGCGCCTCGTGCACGAAGAGGCGGCGCTGCCGGAAAGTCTGCGCGCCGCGCGCTCCGAGGCCCAGAGTGCGTTCGGCGACGGCACGCTGCTGATCGAGCGCGCGTTGGTCGGCGCGCGCCACGTCGAGATCCAGGTGTTCGGCGACCGACAGGGTCGGCTGCTCCATTTCGGCGAGCGCGATTGCACGGTGCAGCGCCGCAACCAGAAGGTGGTCGAAGAGAGCCCCAGTCCCGCGGTCGACGCGGAGCTCCGGGCCACGATGGGCGCGGCCGCGGTGCGGGCCGCGCAGTCCATCGCGTACGAGGGCGCCGGCACCGTCGAGTTCATGCTGGATTCGTCGGGCCGTTTCTTCTTCCTGGAGATGAACACGCGCTTGCAGGTCGAACATCCCGTCACCGAGCTCACCTACGACGTCGACCTGGTGGAGCTGCAATTCCGCATCGCCGCGGGCGAGCCCCTGCCGTTCACGCAGGCCGAAGTAGACGCCCGGCGCCACGGCCACGCCATCGAGGTGCGCCTTTGCGCCGAAGACGCGGACTACCGGCCGCAGACCGGCACGGTGCTGCGCTACCACGCGCCCGCGGGCGTCCGCGTGGACGCCTGCCTCGAAGATGGCACCGTCGTGAGCCCCTTCTACGACTCGATGCTCGGCAAGATCATCGCCCACGGGCCCGACCGCGAGAGCGCGCGGCGGCGGCTGCTCTCGGCCCTGGCGCATACCAGCGTGCTCGGCCTCGAGACCAACCGCGATCGGTTGGTTCACATCGTGGCGTCGGATCTCTTCGCGTCCGGGCAGTTCGGCACCGATTTCCTGCAGCACCTCGCGCCGGCCGCGCCAGCCCCGCCATGGCATGCCGCGCTGGCCGCGGTGGTGCTCGAGCTCGACGACGCGCGTCGCCTGCGCGAGCGTCACGGGTTCAGCGCGTCACTACTGGGCTTCCAGAGCTGCGAGCTCGCGCCGACCCCGTACCTGCTCGACGTAGGCGACGCGCACCGGACGTTGCGCGTGTCTCGCACCGAGCACGGCTTCGACGTCGACGGTGCACACCTGGGCGCGGCGCGCCTGCTCGATGCAGAACGCGTGTGGTATGCACAGGACGGAAGCGAGGCCACGGCGCGCTTCGTCCGCAGCGGTGACACGCTGTGGCTCGACGCCGGTGGGCTCGTGCGCCGCTACGTCGATCTGACCCACGCGCCCGTCGTGGGCGCGGCCGAAGTCAGCTCCGGCGCCGTTCGGGCGCGGATCG
>JAYUXI010000322.1:0-4036 GCA_043753085.1 Myxococcales bacterium
CACGGGCGCGCCCGGCAAAACTGGCGATGGCAGCTACAACACGAAAGACAGCAACTCGGTCGTCCCGACCGCCAACGGCAAGGCCAACAGCGCCGCGCCGAAGCCGGCGAAGGACAGCGACTCGATCCCCCCGAAGTGATCGACGACCCGCGCAACGAGCGGCCGCGGTGCCCCCGCGGTCGTTTTTTTGCCGGGGTGCGCGGTATCTTTCCGCCCACGCCGAAGAAGGGTGCCACCGCCTCCAAGAGATGAATCCGGGGGACCGCTAGGAGCGCGCTCGCACCTCTCCTTACACACAGAACGATAGGCCGCGGATCGCAAGCTCCGCGGCTTGTTCTTTTGTCGAGGAGGCGTTACTTGCTCCGCCCATGAAGATTTCCTCACTCGTTTGTGTTCTCACCCTCGGCCTCGCAGCGGTCGCTTGCGGTGGGTCCGAGCCGCCCGCGCAGGATCCGTCCACGACCAACGCCAACGTCGCCGCGACGCCCGTCGAAGCACCGGCGCCCGCCGCTCCCGTCGAGCCGGCGAAGCCCGCGAAGCTGGAGCCCCTCGGCAAGCCCGCATCCACCTGGATGGCCGGTGGCAAGAGCCTGAGCGAAATCTCCGGCGAAGACCTCGCCGCCACACTCAAGAAGGCTGGCTGGATCAAGGGCACCGACGCGAAGATCGTGGCGGCCACCACGGGCCAGTACGAGTCGATGACCATCCCGCTCGAGAAGGGCAAAGTCAAAGGCACCTTCAAGCTGATCCGTCCCACCGCCACACCCGGCGCTCCGGAAACCGCTTCGCAGGCGGTCATGCCGTCCAAGGCTGCCGACACGCTCAGCAAAGACATGGGCTCGTCGTACTACGACGAAGCGAGCGACGTGTTCGTCTCGATCGAGCTGACCGAAGGTGGCAAGGCAGTCGACGCGAAGAAGGCGCTCGACGGCGTCGCCAAGCCCGGCAAGGCTGCCGTCGGTACCACCGCCGCCCCCGCTTCCGACATGAAGTCGGCCGACAAGAAGCCTGCAAAGCGCTGATCGGGCCGGCTCGAGCGCGGCGTACGCCGGGCCGAGACGAACGAGCCGCTTCCCATTTGCGGGAAGCGGCTTTTTTCGTTTGTCCGTTTCGTCCGCAGGGCCTGTAATCGGGTGCCTCGTGGCGTTGCTCGGAAACTGGTTCGGAAAAGGGCGCCTGGCAAAGCGCGCACGCGATCTCGAGCTGACGCACGACTACGCTGGCGCCATCGCGCTGTACTTGCGGGCCGAGCGTCCCGAACACGCGTCGCGCATCAAGCTGGTGGTCGCGGAAGCCGGGCAGGATCCCGCGCGGCGCTTGGTCGACTACGCGCAGGCCATCGAACTCGCCCCGGACGGCAGTGAAGCGTGCCGTCTGGCGCGAGCCAAACGCGCGACGTTCGTGGTCGCACTGCACACGGGTGGCGCACTTGGGGGTGCGGCCCGGCTCGACGTCGAGCGCGCCGCCGAGGAGCTGCTCGAGGTAGGCGAGGCGAAGACGGCGGCACGCGCGTTCAAGGCGCTCGGCGACCGCGACGGTGAAGCGCGCGCTCTGGAAGCCGCGGGCGAGGTCGAGGCGCTCGAACTCCTCTTCGCCGAAGACGACTTGCAGCGACGCAGCGTGCAAGCACGGGAGCGACAGCTGGGCGAGATCCAGACGCTACAGCAATGCGGGCGGCGTCGCGAAGCCCTCGGTCGCCTCACGTCGCTCTTGCGCGACGCGCCCGGCGATACGCGCTACGGCGAGCTCGCCGCGGCTCTGCGAACGCGCAAGCTGACCGGCCCTGCGATCGAGGTCACGCTCGGCAACACGCCGCTGCGCCTGATCTTCGGCAACGAGATCGTGCTGGGCCGCAGCGACGCTCCTTTGGTGGTCGGGCACTCCGCGGTCAGCCGCCGGCACCTCGCGTTTCGCCGCGCCGAGGACGGCAGCGTGTGGCTGCGTGATCTCGGCAGCCGCAACGGGACCCAGCGTGGCGGCTTGCCCGTTGCCGGTGAGCTGCCGCTGGTCGGTCCGCTTTCGCTCACGCTGGGCCGCGAGGTTCCGCTCACGCTTACCCCGAGTGCGTCGCTGCACGACGCGCACTGCCCTGCGAACGGAAAGCCCGCGTTCGTACACGTGCAGGTTGCAGGTTTCCGCGCGACCCTGATTCTAGGAGCAAGCGCCGACCTGCCGAACGACTGGTCGCTGCGCATCGAGCACGGGTGGCTCGAGCTGCATGCGCCCGAGCATGCACCCGCCTTCCTCGACGGTCTGCAACTGGGCAGCCCGACGACGTTGCTGGCGGGCGATCGCATCGGCAGCGCGCGCGACCAAGCGCCCGTGTTGCTGCTCCGACAGACCGAAGGCTGACGCTACTTGCCGTTGCTGGGCCGGAAGATCAGCGGATCGGTGAGGATGCCGGTGTAGTCGCCGTTGACGACGCCATTCTGCACGAAGAAGAAGAACTTGCTGCTGAGCTCTCCACCGATGACGGCTTCGATCTCCACGTCGGTTCCGGCTTTCGCGGTGAAGAACACCTCGTTCACCTCGGTCTTCGTCAGGCTCTCGAACTCGAACGATTCGGCCGGTTCGACGTTTTTGTCCGGCACGGAGAGCGTGCCGTCCTTGGCGGTGGCGCGGATCAAGAACTGACACGCCTGCCCGGTGATTGCGGTGTCGCATGTCCAAAAGAGGTGCCACTTGCCGCCGGATGCGTACTCGACGAAGACGCCAACGCCCTCGCCGCCCTGCGCCGTCATGGTGCGGTCGGCATCGATCAGAACCACCAGCGGTTGCACCTCGCCCGCGTCTGGCGCCGGCGGTGGCGGCGAAACGGGATCTGGCCCCGGCGTACTCCCAGTCTGCTGCACGCGCGGCGGCGAGTCGGTGGAGTCGATTACGCAGCCGAGCGACAGGCTGAACGCGGAGGCCGCGGCGCACACGAAAAGAAGCTTGGTCATCGCGAACGGTAGAGTAGGGCTCATCGGCGGCCTCGGGAAGGAGAGAAGGAGCGACCACCGCCGGTAGAGCGGCTGGGACTGGAGCTGCGGCTCGGGCTCGAAAACGAGCGGGACGGCGAGCTGGAGCGGGAGGGCGAGCTGTAGCTACGCGATGGCGAGACCGAGGGCGAGCTACTGCGAGACGGCGAGTAGGAAGGCGCGCTGCTCCGCGACGGAGCGTACGAAGGCGCGCTGCTCCGCGACGGCGAGATGGCAGTGGGCGAGCGAGAGAACGAGCTGGAGCTTGGCGCCGAATAGGCAGGAGCACGCGCCGCCGGAGCCGCGGAGTCGACTCGGTACGAAGGAGCTCGCACCGCTGAAGGTGCACTCTGCATGGTTCCTGCGCGCGCGGCGAACTCGGCGGGCGCAACGCCCGAGGGCGACGACAGCCGCGGCGGCGCGGGCTGCGGCGATGCGGCCGGACTCGTTTGCCAGGTCCGCGGCTCGATGCCCTGCGTGCGCGGGCCGGTGGCCACGGAGGAAGGCAGCTGCGTGGTCGCGGTCACGGGAGCTTGCGGCGCCGTGGGTTGCGAGCGAACGGCAGCAGAAGAGGTGATGGCCTGGTTCGGCGCGCCGGGCGAAGCGGGTCGGGCCACGTAACGCGGCCCCATGGCGAGAGTCGCGTCGGGACCGCCGAGCGCGGTGCGCGCTGGCGTGGGACTGAAGGTACCGCGCTCGGCCGTGGTGCGTGGCGAGGTGGCCACCGCCGTGGGCGCGAGAGCTCCCGCCTTGACCGCCGTGGCGGGCGACGAAAACTCGCGCGCCTTGGCCAGATGGGTTGAGTCGGCAGGGCTGACGCGGGCGATCTTGCTCTCGTCGATGCCGAGCGACTTGGGAGCCGGTCCACCCTTCGGGTCGACCGACGGCGACGCTGCGGTGCGCCCATCGACCGACGGCGACGCTGCGGCGCGCCCATCGACCGACGGCTTGGCCGCCACGCGGCCGTTGGCCTGGGGCCGCGCCGGGTTGTACGGCGATGTGTGTGCATCATGCACGTTCGCGTCGCGGCCGCGGACGACATGTCTGCCCACGTTGCGCGAGAAAAGGTGGTCGTG
>JAYUXI010000323.1:0-1527 GCA_043753085.1 Myxococcales bacterium
CGCCCCACTGCCGACACGTGGAAGCCCAACGGGCGCCCGGACCATCTCCGCCGGGCCTGTGAAGGCAGCCTGAAGCGACTACGGGTAGACTGCATCGACCTGTACCAGCTGCACTGCATCGACCCCGAGGTCGTTCTCGAAGACTCGATGGGCGCGCTCTTCGACTTGCAGCGCGAAGGCAAGATCCGTCACGTCGGCGTGTCCAACTTCGACGTCCCCGAGCTCGAGCGCGCCAGGAAGCTCGGCACGGTGGCCTCCGTGCAGAACCGCTACGGCGTGCTGCGCCGCCAAGACGAGCCGATGCTGCGCTTTTGCGAGAAACATCGCATCGCGTACCTGCCGTGGGGACCGCTCTGCAAGGGCGTCGCCTCCGGCACCGAAGCGCTCGCCCGCGTGGCCAGCCGCCACGGCGCCACGACCACGCAGGTGGCCATCGCGTGGTTGCTCGCGCACTCCCCGATCCTGATTCCCATTCCGGGCACCTCTAGCCTCGCCCACCTCGAGGAGAACCTGGCGGCACGCGAGTTCGTGTTGACCACCGACGATATGGTCGAGCTGGACGCGGTCGGAATGCCGCGCTGACGGCGCGTGTCCAGTGGGTGCGCGAGCCGCGTCGCTGCATCGCACCGAGCTAGTCGGCGCTCTTGCCGCAGCGCGAGTCGCCCGGAGTTTGCGCCCGCACTTCGTAGTCTCCCGGGGGCAGCTCGCGCGGAACGAACACGTTGCTCTCGAACGTGCCGTCGTCCTTGCCGGGAACCACCCCGAGAACGACGGCCGGCGCGTGACCGCGCACCTCGCGTAGCGAGATCACCACCGAAGCATGCGCACACGCGCGACCGCTCGCCGTGACCTTGCCGCGCACCGGCAACATGCCGCCTCGCTTCGCGTTCGGGGAGCTCGCCTGCACCTCGACCGCTGCCTTCTCGCGCAGGTCGTCCGGCGGGGTGGCGCTGCCGGCGGCAGCCGCGGTGGTGGAGGCCGACGGTGCTGCCTGGCTGGGGCCGACCGCGCCGGCGGCTCCCGTGCCTCCGACGCCAGTCGCTTGCCGGGCGGCGCCCGTGGCGCGTGATGCGAGATCGCTGCCGCGATTGGCGCGTTCGGGCCAGGCGAACGGGTCAGGGGGAGGAGTCATCGGCGAGTGCACGCCCGCATCGAGCGCGCCGCCAGCGCCTCCGAGATCGATGCGCTTCCAGCGGCTGCCGTTGTGCACTTCGACCCACGCATGCGCTTCGTTGGTGAGCACGCGGGTCGGGATACCGAGGCTGCGCGCCGTGACGAAAAAGGCAAAGGCGCGGTGCCGGCACACGCCCTTCTTCGACAGCGCGAGGTCCAGGTACACGTCGCCGCTGGGTGACGGGGGCTCGTTCGATTCCTGAAACGATCGAAAATACGCCACCAGCTTGCGCATTGCCTCGCGCACCGGAAGCGTGCGGGATACACCAATCGCCCGGGTGACCTGCGCGGCGCTTTCTTGCGCGCGCCGCGGCAGCGCGGGCACGGCCGGCAGGGACTCCCAGCTGGGATCGG
>JAYUXI010000324.1:0-1525 GCA_043753085.1 Myxococcales bacterium
TGGCAACGACCGCGCCAGTCGGAAGCCGAAGTTTTTGCCTGTTGCGCGCAGATTTCTGGGGTAGTCGAGCGGAGTGGAGGACGAGCGTGCCAAGCCCGCGTCCGTGCTGGCCGCGCCTCCGCGCACCAACGCTCGGTCCTTCTTGGTAAGGGTTGCCCCGTAGTCGACCAGCGGGCCGCTCGGTAATTCTCCCTCGTAGGGATCGTTGACCCATTCCCAAGCGTTGCCCGACATGTCGTGGAGGCCCCAGCTGTTTGCGAGCTTCGACCCAATGGGATGCGTCCATCGTCCTGAGTTCACGCAATACCAGCCAATCAGGTCGAGCGAGTTCTCGGGGCAACAGGCCGTGAAGTCCGGTCCCTGCGAAGTGACGCCGCCGGAGTAGAGAGCAGTGCGTGTACCCGCACGCGCGGCGTACTCCCACTCCACTCGAGTCGGGAGCCGATATCCCGTGCACGAGTACAGAGAACCTCCAACTACCGCGGCTGTGGCGCAACGCAGCGTCGAGCCTGGAGTGCCGGTGCAGCCGGTCAGCTCGTAGCACGCAGGCAAGCCGTCTCGACGCGATAGCGCGTTGGCGTACGTTGCCGCATCGAACCAGGACAGCGACGCGGCGGGACAGGTCGGCTCTTCGCAGTCGCCGCTCTGCGGAATCCCAACCTTCTCGAGTGCGCTGATCCCGCCGCGTACCTGGTATCCTGCGGCGGACCATTCGGCGCGCGTCGTTTCGTACTGCTGGAGGTAGAACGAGTGCGTTAGCGTTGCCGCCACCTCTTGTTCATCGTAGGCGCCGCGACCGTACTCGCTCTCTGGCGAACCGTGCACATGGCAGCCGGCGGGGATGCGACACCACCCGCCGCCGCATTCTGCGTGGACCGCAGGATGCTCGCACGCCGTGCTCGCCGCCGAGAACGTCTGCGCCGGCAGATCACCAGGAGTCCATGAGGTACTGCTCGTGCTCGGCTTGCAAGTCACGTCTGAGAAGGCCGAAGCATCGGGACGCTGTTCGGGTCGCTGCGGCACCGGTTCTGGCTGCACCTGTGGCACGTTAGTTTTGCTGTTGTCGCTGCAGCCGGCGAGCAGAAGCACGAGGGACGAGACCAGCTCCCGCGAACGTTGCGGACGCCAACCGTCGCTGCTACCGCACCTCACGGCTCACCCCGTACACGCTGCCGGAACGCCGAAAGAACCGAGCACGCTCACTGTCGACGCCGAACGCGGCGTCGGCGCCGCCGGTAAGTCCCGCGACTGCGGGCTGGCAATTGGGGCCGATGCAATCGTCCCACGAGATGGTGGCGTCGCCGGGGGCGCAGACGCCGCCGCGGCAGACGGCGCGAAAGATGTCGAATAGGTCGTTCATGACCAGCCGGTTGGGCCCGCCTTGGGTGTCGAGCGAGTACAGAAAGCCCATGTAGTCGTACTCGGTGCCCACCTCGTCACGGCCTCGGTTGCCGTCACGGTGTCGTCGAAGCACTGCGTGTTGCGCCAGCGCACGGGATCGATGCAGCTTACCGGCACGGGCGGC
>JAYUXI010000325.1:0-1523 GCA_043753085.1 Myxococcales bacterium
GCCATGCGCTCGGCCGATTCCGACGAAGCCGACTGCGTGGCATACGCGCCCGGCGCCCCGCCGGCCCTCGGCGACGCGGCATCGGCCGCCCGGCTCGCGCCGCAGCCACCGAGCCCTGGCAGCGCGAGCACCAAGATGATTCCGAACGAAGAACGACGCATCGAAGATCCTTCCGTACGCCGCGAGTGCAGCGGCCCCTCCGATACGCAGGTCGAGCGCCGGACCTTACAGTGCGTTTTCGCGGGCCGCGCCAGGCGTTCGGCGAACGCTCAGCGACCGAGTCGTTCCTGCAGACGAGCCGACCAGCTGCCGTGAAACGCCGCGCCGATGGCGCGCTTCAGGCGCCAGGCCAGCTTGCCGTCGAGCTGCGGAATCACGTACAGCTCACCGCGCTCGAGCCCGCGCACCGCGGCCTCGGCCACGCGCTCTGCCGTCCACGAGGCCTTGGTCACCAGGCGCTCGGTGGTGCGCCGCAGCTTCTCGGGGGCCCGGGCGGCCGTGTGGATCTGCGTCTGGAAGAACGTGGGACACAGCGCGGTGACGGTGATGCCGTCGCCGTGCGTCTCGGTGGCCAGGGTTTCGCTCAGGGCGATCACGCCGGCCTTGGTCACGTTGTACGGCGCCATCATCGCCGCGGAGAGCAGCCCGGCCGCCGACGCCACGTTCAGGATCGCCCCGCGCCGGGCCTCGCGCATCTTCGGCACGAAGTAGTGGCAGCCGTACACTACGCCCATCAGGTTGATGTCGACCTCGAGCTTCCAGTCCTCGAGCGGGATCTCGCCCACTCGTCCGGCCACGGCAATGCCGGCGTTGTTCACGAGGATCTCGGTGGCGCCGTAGGTCTTCTCGGCGCGGCGCTGCAGCTCTTCGACGTGTTCGGCGTGGGCTACGTCGCACACGCACGCCTGCGCGTCGCCACCGGCCGCCGCGACCAAGTCGACGGTCTCCTTGGCGCGCTCGAGATCGATGTCCGACGCGAGCACCCGCACCCCGCGCCCGGCCAGCACGAGCGAAACGGCGCGCCCGAAGCCGCTGCCCGCACCGGTGACGACTGCTGCCATTCCACGTTCGATCTTCATGGCCTTTCTCCTAGCCGACGCAACTTCGCTGCTGGAAGGGTCGATGCGCCTGAATGCACCAGGACCAATCTGCAAAAGACCGCAGCGGGCTCGCCCTCTACTCTTCGCTCGAGACCTGTACTAAAGACCAGGTGGTGGCGACGTCGGCCGTGAACCTCTTTGCCCCGGCTCCCCCGCGCGCGGGGGACGTCCTGCGCGACACCTTTGGGCTGGCGGCGTTCCGACCCTGGCAGGAAGAAGCCATCGACGCAGTGCTGACTGGGCCCGGCCGCGTGCTCGTGGTGGCGCCCACCGGCGGCGGCAAGTCGATCACCTACCAGGTGCCGGCTCTGTGTCTGGCCGGTACCACCCTGGTGGTGTCGCCGTTGGTCGCGCTCATGGAAGACCAGGTGCGCGCCCTCACCGCGAAGGGAATCGCCGCCACTTTTCTCGCGTCCACGCTGG
>JAYUXI010000326.1:0-1522 GCA_043753085.1 Myxococcales bacterium
GCCATGGCGCTTTCGCTCTCTCGCGGCGGCGATCGCGGTCTGTGTATCGTACATACGGCCCTGCACGGCGTCGGCACCAAGCTCGCCCGGCAGCTGCTCGGGCGGGCCGGCTTTTCCAGGTTCGTGTCGGTTCCCGAGCAGGCCGAGCCCGACGGCGAATTTCCTACCGTGCGCTTTCCCAACCCGGTAGAGAAAGGCGCGATGGAACTGGCCTACCGCACCGCAAGACAGCACGGCGCGGACCTGATCCTCGCCAACGATCCCGACGCCGACCGGCTCAGCGTCGCCGTGCCGGACGGCACGGGCGGATACGTGCAGCTTACCGGCAACGAGGTCGGCGCCCTGCTCGGGCACTACGTGATGACCCAGGGGCCGCGCGGCCAGAACCTCGTGCTCGCATCGCTCGTGTCGTCGCCAATGCTCGGCGTCATGGCCGAAGCCCTCGGCGTTCGCTACGAAGAAACCCTGACCGGCTTCAAGTGGATCGCCAACCGCGCCCTCGCCCTGGAGGCCAGCGAAGGCCTTCGGTTCGTGTTCGGGTTCGAGGAAGCCCTCGGCTACACGGTCGGCCAGCTGGTCCGCGACAAGGACGGCGTCAGCGCCGCGCTGATCTTCGCCGAGCTCGCCGCGCAGCTCCACCTGGAGAAAAAGACCGTCCTGTCGGCGCTGCTCGGGCTTGCCGCGCAGTACGGCAGCTTCGTCAGCAGCCAGCTCACCGTCACCAAGCCTGGCGAAAAGCGCGTCGCCGAGCTGCGCGCCTTGATGGACGGCCTGCGCGCCGCCACCATCGCCGACGTCGCCGGCGTCAAGGTCGTGCACGTCACCGACGTGCTGCATGGCACCCGCACCTTCCACGATGGGCGTCCGGTCGAGAAGATCGCGATGCCCGCCTCGGACGTACTCGTGTACGTGCTCGAGGGCGGCTCGCGGATCATCGCGCGGCCGAGCGGCACCGAGCCCAAGGCGAAGATCTACTTCGACGTCCGCGAGCCCGTGGCCGCGGGCGAGCCCCCCGCGGCCGCGCGCGAGCGCGCCGTCGCACGCATGGGTGAGCTCGAGGCCGCCATCAAGCAGCGCCTCGGCATCTGAGTCGCCGCTACTGAGGTTGGGGTGGGTTGGGGCACAGCGAACCGCTAAACACGTCGGCCGTGGAGGTCGTGACGTCTGCCCACGGCGTGGCGGTCATCAGTACCGCCGCCGCCGGCACCGGCACCGGCGACGGCAACGGCAACGCCGGGTAGCAAGCCTTTGCAAGATACAGGTAGCTGGAGTCGCCGTAGACGTGCAGGTTGCCGACTCTGTCGGTGCCAGGCCACTCGATTACCTCCGGCGTCGCCTGCGTGATCTGTTTGATGCAGGTAAGCGCTTGGAAGCGCTCCAGCGCGTCGTGCAGCCGGATGCACAGAACGTCGCCGCCGCCGAACACCTCGCGCGTGGGCGATCCCGCCACGTCCGGGATGACCGGGCCACCTGGCGCCGGCGCGGGGCCGCCTAGCGCGACCGAACGGAACGTGACGTACGC
>JAYUXI010000327.1:0-4021 GCA_043753085.1 Myxococcales bacterium
GCGCGCCGCGTGATGCATCGCTGCGATGGTACGTGCTAGCTGAAGCCCCGCATGAGCCCCGATCCAATTGTTTTCTTCGACGAAAGCGCGCGCGCCGCAGAAGGTTTCGAACAGTTGGCGCAAGCGCGCGCTGTTTCGGAACGTACGGCCAGCAGCCTCGACGCAGCGATCGTCCTGGCTCAGCAACACGGGGCGGGTGAGGTCGTCTCCGTGTCGGCCGCCTCGGCATGGGTGTACACCGCCGACCGCAGCCTCGTCGAAGACGCGCGTCCGATCGTACAGCTCAGCACGCGCGAAGCGATCGAGCTTGCGGCGCTCGGCTACAGCGGCATGCCTTCGCCGGCCGATCTCGCGGCACTCGCCAAGGCCGGACTGTCGCTGCGCCTCGCCGCGCTTGGCGGCGACGAAACCGGCACCCGCATTGGCGACGTCGCCTTCGGTCGGCCGACCGAGAACGATCCGATGCGCCCCACGTGCGTGGCCTCGCTCGCTGGTCTCGCGCTGGTCGACGTCGAGGGCAGTGCCGCGCCCGCCGTCTTGGCCGTAGCCAGCACGGGCGTGGACGTACTGTTCGAGGCGAAGGGACCGCACGGGCTCGGCGTGGCGTTTGCGGTGCGTCAGGACGACGTCGAGCGCGTCGTCGGAGCGATCGAGGCTGCGCTCGGGGCCGACGTCGTCGCGCCGTCGGTCACGTTTGGCGTCGCGATGGTGACCTTGCTCGGCGAGAGCACCGCGCGCACGGCCAACGTCTCCGGTCGTTTTTTCGGTGCCCTCGGCACCCTCGGCATCGACGTGAAGGCCATCGCCCAGCGCGCCAGCAGCCGCACCATCGCCGCCCTCGTGTCCGAAGCCGGGCTCGCCACTGCCGTTCGTGCGGTGCACTCTGCATTCAACTTGTCGGCGGAGGAGGTCAACGTGCTCTTGCTCGGCAAGGGCGTGGTCGGCGGCGAGTTCTTGCGCCAGCTAGCCGCCGAACGCGCCACCTTGGCGCGCGACCACGGCGTGAACTTGCGCTTGGTCGGCGTGGTCGACCGCCGCGCCATCGTCTACGACGAGCGCGGCATCGACCCGGCCGAGGTCGCTTCGCGCCTGGCAGCGGCTCCGGCGCGCGGCGCCGCGTCGGCCCGGGAGCTGCTGCCGCGTTTCGGCGAGATGGCGGTTCCGGTGCTGGTCGACTGCACCGCCGAAGACGGCATGGAAAGCATGTATCATACAGCATTTGCGGCCGGGATCCACGTGGTGGCCGCCAACAAGAAGCCGCTCACCATTGCGCTGCCGGCACGCAAGGCGCTGTTTGTCGCGGCTCGGCGCGCGCACCGCGCCTACCGCTACGAGACCACGGTGGGCGCCAGCCTGCCCGTCATCGAGACGTTGAAGAACCTGCTGCGTACCGGCGACCGTGTGCGCAAGATCGAAGGCTCGTTCTCGGGTACGCTCGGCTACCTTTCGAACCAGCTCGCGCGTGGAGCTTCGCTCGTCGAAGCCGTGCGCGACGCGAAGGCACGCGGCTACACCGAGCCGCACCCCCGCGACGACCTCTCTGGTGCAGACGCGGCTCGCAAGGCACTCATCCTGGCGCGCGAGCTTGGCATGCCGCTCGAGCTCGAGCAGGTCGAGGTCACGCCCTTCGTGCCTGCCGAGATGCTCGTCCACGACGACGTCGAGGCCTTCTTCACGGCGCTCTCGGGTTGGCAAGCCACGTTCGCAGCCGAGATCGCCGAGCGCGCAAGCCGGGGTGAGGTACTGCGGCATTTGGCGGTGGTGGATCCAGTCGCCGGTACGGCGCGGGTGGCGCCCACCTTCGTGCCCAGCGACCACCCGTCGACCCGCTTGCGCGGCACGGAGGGTTTCGTTGCGTTCTACACGGATCGCTACGCCGAGTACCCGCTGGTCGTGCAGGGCGCCGGAGCGGGCGGAGCGGTCACGGCGGCAGGCGTTCTTGCGGACGTGCTGGCGCTGTCGCAGTCGCTGCGGGGCGCGTGATCAGCCGGCCGAGACGAGCGGCCGATGGGTCGACTCGGCGCCTTCGATCTCGGTGACCAGGTGCACGCCGCTCTCGCGGTCCTGGGCGAAGCCCGCACGCTTGGCGCGCGCGAAGGCCTTGTCGACGGCGAGATCCACCGCATCGAAGGCGTCCTCGCAGCTGGCCTCGGTGACCACGATGCGCGGGCCGAAGCTGGCGTCGCCGCGGTGTTGGCGGGCGAGCTCCACCACGAGTCGGCATGTCTTGAACGAGCCGCCGTCGTCGAAAAGCCGTGCTTCCACGTGTTTGACGTCGCCGTATTCGAGCTCGGAAAACCGTAGGAAGGCGTGCTGCCGCACGTATTCCGTGAGGGCTCGCAGGCGTGACGTGGTTCGGACTTCGATGCGCATGGGGAACTCTTTTCTTGTGCGAGGCCGGTTGGCGTCGTGGTTCCAACCCAGACGGCGGCGTACCTGTTCCCGGCGCGTCGTGCGAATTCACCGCAATCGTCCTCGGATCCGTGAGCCGCTCCCCGCCGCGCTTGCGAATTGGGACGAAGTAGCCGAAAACCTGGGCGATCCGATGAGCCAGAGCCAGCACCCCCAGGGCAGAGACAACCACATGATTGGCATCACGCTGCGCGAGCACGTACTGCGCGGCATGCAGGCGGCGCCGGGCGCCACCGGTGAGTTCACCTCGTTGCTGAATCACCTGTCGCTCGCCATCCGCATCATCAACTCAAGGGTGCGTTCTGCGGGCTTGGCTGGTCTCCTCGGCTACACGGGTGAAATCAACGTTCAAGGCGAGGCGGTACAGAAGCTCGATCAGTATGCCAACGAAGTGATGATCTCGGTGCTCTCGAAGAGCGGCCACTGTGCGTCGCTTGCCAGCGAAGAGCTCGACGAGGCCGTGTTGCTGAACGACAGCGGCAAGTACGTCGTTTTGTTCGACCCGCTCGACGGCTCGAGCAACATCGACGTCAACGTCAACATTGGGACGATCTTTGCAATCTACAGGCGCTCGGGCGACAAGACGCCCATCGAGAATGCCCTGCAGCCCGGCCATCGCATCGCCGGCGCCGGCTACGTCGTGTTCGGCCCGGCCACCACCTTCGTATTCTCCACCGGGCAGGGCGTGCACGGCTTCACGCTCGACCCGAACATCGGCGAGTTTTTCCTCTCCCACCCGGACATTCGCTGTCCGCGCCGCGGCAGCACGTACTCGGTCAACGAAGGCAACTGGTCTCGCTGGACGCCCGAAGTGCAGAAGTGGAACCAGTGGATCAAGGCCGAGAGCGAAGACCGCCCGTACGGTCACCGCTACGTCGGTTCGCTCGTGGCCGACGCGCACCGCACCCTGATGAAGGGCGGCATCTTTGCGTACCCGGCCGATTCGAAGAGCCAACAGGGCAAGCTGCGCCTCCTCTACGAGGCCAACCCCATGGCCTATCTCTTCGAGCAAGCCGGCGGCGCCGCCACCGACGGCACCGACTCGATCCTCGACATCGTTCCGACCGACTTGCACCAGCGCGTGCCGTTGGTGCTCGGCTCGCGCGAGGACGTCGCTGTCTTCGGCGAATTCATGCGCGGCAAGCGCTGAGAGCTCGTGAGTGAAAGCACGCGAAGCAGGAACAGACGAGCCTCGTCGCCACGCTCTTCGAATTCGCTTCTTCTTGGGCAGAGCCGGCCTTACTTTGAGGCGCTATGAGTGTTCCCGTGCAGGTCTACGTCACCACGTATTGCCCGTATTGCGTGCGCGCGAAGGCGCTGCTCGACAAGCGCTTGATCCCGTATGAAAGCATCGATGTCGGGGGCGACGACGAAAAGCGCAAGTGGCTGTTGGACGTGACCGGTCGGCGCACCGTTCCGCAGATCTTCATCGACGGCAAGGCCATCGGCGGCTGCGACGACCTGCACGATCTGGATCGCGCCGGCGAGCTGATGAAGCTCGTGAAGATGGCCTGACGCGTCGAACCATGGAGCTGGCCGCGCCGACGTTCGCGTCGCCTGCGGCGAGGTCTCAGTTGGCGGGGCAGTCGGCCACCAGTGCGTCGACGTA
>JAYUXI010000328.1:0-1518 GCA_043753085.1 Myxococcales bacterium
GCAAGCTCCACGGCCACCGACACTCCGAACAGCGCGATGACGACTGGCGGTTCCAGTACGAGCGGTCGTCAATCGTCATCGCAGCACTCCTCTCCGCGAATCCCTTCGTGTCCGGTCATGGCGACTGCACCTTTCTGCGCCCAAAGTACGTGTATACAACAGGCAATACGAACATCGTGAGGAGTGTGGCGGTGAAGAGGCCGCCGATGACGACGGTGGCCAGCGGGCGTTGCACTTCGCTGCCTGGCGCCGTGGAAAGCGCCATCGGGACGAACCCAAGCGAGGCAACGAGCGCCGTCATGAGCACCGGGCGCAGGCGCAGCTCCGCGGCTTCGCGGATCGCGTCGACGTGGCTGCGACCAGCATCCTCCAGCTGACGCGTGAAGGAAATAAGGACGAGGCCGTTGAGCACTGCGACCCCGAACAGCGCGATGAAGCCCACGCCGGCGGAGATGGAAAACGGGATGTCCCGGGCCCACAGCGCCACCACTCCGCCGATGATCGCGAACGGGACGTTCAAGAAGATGAGCGCGGCAGCGCGCATTGAGTGGAACGCCATCCAGAGCAGAAACAAGATGAGCGCCAAGGCAAGCGGTACCACGATGGCCAGCCGCGCCTTGGCCTCGGTGTAGTGCTCGAACTGCCCCCCGTACTCCGCGCGATATCCGGTCGGCAGCTTCACCCCGCGCGCAATGGCGGCCTGCACGGCTTCGACGACCGACAAGAGATCGCGGCCGCGGACGTTGAACTCGACGCTGAGGCGGCGTGACTGGCTTTCGCGGCTCACCTGCGCCGGCCCCTCGACGAACTTCAGCTCCGCCACGTCTCCCAGCGGAACGATCTGCCCCGTGACGGCTCGAAGCGGGAGCGCTTGAAGTGCATCGAGATCGCCGACGAACTCGTGCGCGGTCTTGACTACGATCCCGAAGCGGCGATCTCCCTCCAGCACCTGCCCGGTAGAATGGCCGACGCTGATGGTCTCGGTGAGCTGGTTCACGTCCTCGACGCTCAGGCCGTAGCGCGCCAGCTTGGCGCGGTCGGGAATGATGCGAAGGTAGCGGAGGCCGGCAACCTGCTCGACGCGCGTGTCCACCACGCCGTCGACGCCTCGAACGATGCCCGCGACCTGTGCTCCCAAGGAGGTGAGCACGTCGAGGTCGGGGCCGTACAGCAGCACCGCGACGTCGGAGCGCACGCCGGCAATCAGTTCGTTGGTCCGCATCTGGATGGGCTGCGACACCGCTCCCGCGACTTCCGGCACGTGCTCTTCCACGGCTTGCGAGATCTGCTTTGCCAGATCGTCTCGCGACAGCCCGTCGCGCCACTCCGCGCGTTCCTTGACCGCTATGTAAAGGTCCGACTGCTCGATGCCCATGGGGTCGGTGGCGATCTCGGGAGCGCCGAGCTTGCCGACGACGCTCTTCACTTCGGGAATCGCGAGCAGCGCGCGTTGCACGCGGAGATCCGTCTGCACCGACTCGCTCAGGCCGATGCCCGGCAACCGGCGTGCTTCCACGA
>JAYUXI010000329.1:0-9729 GCA_043753085.1 Myxococcales bacterium
GCGTCGAGCGCGTTGCGATCGCCCTGGCCTGCCTTGCGTTTGCCGATCGTGCGCATGCTGCGCGTGATTGTGACAGCTTCGAGCCGCCCCGACCACCCAAGGGTGTAGCGTCTACCTCCATAGCGCTGCGTCGCCTTCCTTCCGTACATCGTCGGCGAAGGCTCGGGGCCCATGTTCCTGGTGGCCTAAGGGCCGCATGGCACTTGCATGGTGCACCCATGGGTCGTCGAAGCTCGAAGTTGCAGCTGCTGAAGGCTGCGGCATAGTGCCAGTGTCTACGAAATCGGAGGAAGGCCATGCGCACGCTGGCCCGCAACGACGCAGCTGCCGCGGCGCGCTTTTTCGAAAAGGCCGAGGCTGCCCAGCCGGAGTCGTCCTTGTTCTCGTACAATCTCGCGTGCGCGTACGCGCGTGCCGCCAATCCGAGCGCCGAAGCCGCGCTGGGGCGCGCGCTGAAGACCGGCGGCGCAACCATCAAAAAACGCGCCGCGAGCGACGCGGACTTTACCACCGTGCGCGATGCGGCGTGGTTCCGCGCGATCGTCCGGTGACGAGGCGGGCTGCTGTGGTGCTCACCACCGCGACACGCGAGCAAACCCCTCCATCGCGGGAGTTGGGTGGAGCTCGGTGCTGGTTGAACCGAGCTCCACTTGGCTGGAAGACACGGGCAACCGCAAGAGTGACACTCGCGCGCGCTTCGTTCGATACAATCCATGATCGCATCGGCCACAGTGGCTCTGCTGGAAGCCGAAGGCGTGGCGCGGCCGCCGAGCCCTCGCGGGCTCTTGCCGCGGCGCGTGAGGATGCGCACGCTGCGACGTCGCGATGCAGATCCCAGCCCGGCACCGTCTCGTCCGCTCCAGCGCGTGGTTCTTGCCGCTCGCTTTTTCGCTCGCGGCAATGCCGGCGCTGGCCGCTCCGCCGCTGCCGTCTCCCGCCGTGGAAGAGGCGCGTGGCCTGTTCGCAGAGGCGCTGGCCGACGAAGACGCAGCACGCTGGTCGGCCGCGCTCGAGAAGTACCGGCGCGTCCAGGCGATTCGCGACACGTCGCCGGTACGCTTTCGCATCGCGCTGTCGACGATGAAGCTCGGCCGGATCACCGATGCGCGCACCCTCTTCCTGCAAACCGTCGACGGCACGCAGGTGCCCTCCGCGGAGGACGCGAACGTGGGCGCGGCGTCACGCGAGGCCGCCGCAGAGCTCGCGACGCACCTCGGCTACGTTCGCATCGACGGGCCCGCCAGCCGGGGAAACGAGAAGCTCGTGCGCATCGACGGACAGGGCTGGAGCGGAGCAGGCATGCGCGAGGTAGAGCCCGGGGCGCACGTCTTGCTGGTGGAAGCAGCCGACGGCTCGACGCGCGAGGTCCCGTTCTCCGTCCGCGAGGAAGAGACCCGCACCGTGCGGCTGTTCGACGGCCCGGTGCCACCCGTAGCCCCCGCTGTCTCCACGCCCGGCACGCCCGGCCGGGTGCACGAGCCTCTGCCGCGCTGGCCGGGTTTCGTCGGTCTTGGTGCGGGTGGCGCGCTGGTCGTCGCGGGCGTGGTGATGCTGGCGGTGCGCGAGTCGCACGTCGATGCGGTGACCGAGCGCTGCAACGGCGGCGTGTGCGAGACCGCCGCGCGCCCGTTCGTCGAAGACCAGAGGGGCAAGGCCGCTGCGCTCCAGGTGGGCGGAATCGCGGCCGTGTCGGTGGGAGCCGCCGGCGCTGCGTTCGGCGCTGTCTGGTTGCTCGTGCGCCGTATCAAGGACACGTCTGCGCCACGGGTCGGCTGGTCCGTATTCCCGGATCGGGGGGGGGCTGGCGCCACCCTTTCGGTCGCGTTTTGAGAGGGAGTTCCCTCTGAACGTCCCGAAGATCCCGCAAGAGCGTTGCGGTGAGGCGCAAGGCATCGCACATTTCGCAGCGAGCCACCCCGTGCAACCCCTCCGCTCCTCCTTCCGCTCCTCCTTCCGTTTTTGTGCGCCGCTGCTGGCTTCGTTTCTGGCCGTCGTTGCCGGCTGTTCCGCGTTCCCCGACGTGACCTACGGCGAGGACACCGGCGCGGTCACGGCAGCCAAAGACGCCGCCGCAGTGGTCACGGAACCGCCCGCCGCACCCGGCGCCGACGCGAGCTTCGAAAACGAACAGCCTATCGAGCCCGAGGAGTCGGACGCAGAGTCGCCGGACGCAGGGGCTCCGGACGCAGGGCCTCCGGACCCGGGCGTTCCGGACGCGGGCGTTGCGGACGCGGGGCCTGGGCCCACGTGTGACAAGGCGCCGTGCGTGGGCAGCGCATGCGGTGTGCCTGGCACGTGCGATCGCTGCCGCGATGCGTGCAAGAGGTCTACGAAAAAGTGCTGCGCCGACGTCGACGTTACCGAACCCGGCGGCGTTGCGCTGTCGTGCGTCGCCGAGGGCACGCGCTGCGCCGGGGAGACTCCATGAAAACCGTCGGCGGGCGAATCGAGCTGCTGCATTCGATCGGGGAAGGCGGCTGCGCCACGGTGTGGCTCGGTCGTCATCGCGACACCGGCGCGCTTGCCGCGGTAAAACTGCTTGCGGCGGGCGCAGCACCCGCGGAGGCTGCCTCCCGTTTCTTTCGGGAGGCAGAGATTTCTGCGCGACTCACCCATCGCAACCTCGTGCGGGTCCACGACTACCTGCACGAGCCCGACGGCAGCGCCGCCCTGGTGATGGAGCACCTGCGCGGGGAGACCTTGGAGGTCTTGGTTGCCCGGCGCGGAACCTTGTCGGCGCCGGCGGCCGTGGCCTGCATCGTGTCGGTGCTGCGCGGCATCGAGCACGCCCACGAGTGCGGCGTGATCCACCGCGACGTGAAGCCGTCCAACGTCTTTCTGGCCGTCGAGCCGGACGGCTTCGTCGTTCCGAAGGTGCTCGACTTCGGCGTCGCCAAGACCCTCGACGAACAGTCGATCGTTCTTACCCAGCACGGTCTCATCGTCGGTACGCCTGCGTACATGTCGCCCGAGCAGGTGCGCGGCGAGCACGTCGGCGTCACGAGCGATCTCTTCTCCGTCGGCGCCATGCTGTACGAGATGCTCACCGGCGAGCTCGCGTTTCGCGCATCCTCTCCGCAGGGCGCGATGCTCGCCATTCTCCACCGCGAAGTCGCTCCGCATGCGCTCGTGCCCGAAGCGCTTTGGCCGGTGCTGCAGCGCGTACTGCAAAAAGATCCCGAAGCGCGGCACCAGTCGGCCACCGCGCTTCGCGAAGCCCTCGAAGAGAGTGTACAGTACACCGAGCAAATGGGCGCCGCGGCCTTGCAGGCACTCGCGCCGATCGTGACCGAGCTGCCCGAGCTGCCGCCGCGGGTGCCGTCGTGCGCGTCGTTCTCGTCCCGCCCGCCGGCCTTCGAGAGCATTCCGCCCACACCATCGGGCCTCGCCATGGCGGCTGCGCCGCGCCTGCACTGGACGCCTCGGAACAAGCTGTGGGCGGCGCTCGCCACCGGTGCCGCGATCGCCCTCGTTGGCGGTAGCGCCATGCGACGAAGCGCCGGGCCCGCCCCGCTGGCCATGCGCGTGGTCGGGGTTGCCCGCTCGGCGCCGCCCCCCGCTCCGCCCCCCGCTCCGCACCACACGCCAAGCACGGTCGAGGGGGCGCTAGCGGTCCGTACCCTCGTGGAAGACAAGCGAGTGGCTACCGCGGCGGCGCCGAGCGCGAAACCGGAGCGCATATCGAATGTGGTTTCGAGCGCCCCCGCGCCGCGTCCAGCTACTTCGGGTCTCGCCGGAGTGACCGCTCGCGCGGGTCACGTGGCCCGTACCCCGGGCTTCTGACCTTCGTTCGCCATTGCCTTTAAGCGGGCTCGGCACCAGAAGTGCAGGGTTCGGCATGAAATCAGGATCGCCCCCCGAGCCACCTGGCGTGAAGCACGCTTCAGGTCCCTTTCGGCAAGCCCTCGCGGCGCACCGGCACTCGGAGAAGGGGCGTCGCTGGCTCTTCGTGCCGTACGATCAGCTCAGCGACGCGATGGGCCCTCTGTCGCGCGAGCCCGTGCGCGAGCTCGGTGTCGTGGTGGTGGAGTGCCCCGAGAAAGCCGAACGCCGCCCCTACCACCAGCAGAAGCTCGCGCTCGTGCTCGCCAACATGCGCCACTTCGCGCTCGAGCAAGCCGCCCGCGGCGTCGCCGTTCGTCACGTCGTCGCCAGTTCCTACGCCGCCGCCCTCGAGCCCCTTGCGGCCACGCTCGGCGGCATGCGGGTGATGCGCCCGGCCGAGCGCGAGTTGCGCGCCGAGCTGGCGCCCCTGGTCGCGAGCGGCACGCTGACCCTGTTGCCGCACGAGGGGTGGCTCACCACGGAAGAAGATTTCGTCGCGAGCCAAGAAGGCCCGCCGTGGCGCATGGATGCATTCTACAGGCAGGTGCGCCGGCGGCTCGACATCTTGATGGAAAAGGGCAAGCCCGTCGGCGGAAAGTTCAGCTTCGATTCCGAGAACCGCAAGCCCTGGCCTGGTCGTCCGGCGCCGCCCACGCCGCCCACGTTCCGGGTCGACCCGATCACCGAAGAAGTCTGTGCGCTGGTCCGCGACCACATGGGCCACCATCCCGGCAGGCTCGTGCCGGAGCGCATTCCGGCCACATACGCCGACGCCGAGCACGTGTGGGCATGGGCCCGCGCGGAGTGCTTGCCCACGTTCGGCCCGTTCGAAGACGCGATGACGACTCGTTCGCGCGGCCTCTTCCACACGCAGATCGCCGCGCTGCTGAACATCGGCCGGCTTTCTGCCGCGCGGGTGGTTGCCGACGTGGCGGGCGACGAACGCCTTCCGCTCGCCAGCCGCGAGGGCTTCGTGCGACAGATCCTCGGCTGGCGTGAATTCGTGCGTCATACACACGACGCAACGGATGGATTTCGCGTGCTTGCGGGCGTCGCGCAGCCGACAGCTGCCCATCCAGGCGACGGCGGCTACGGCGCGTATCGCGGGCAGGCGTGGCCCGCAGCCAGCGGTGACGGCGGATCGCTCACCTCGCACGTGGGCGCCGCGCGGCCGGTGCCGCCGGCGTACTGGGGAAAAACTTCGGGCCTGCACTGTCTCGACACCGTGATCACGTCGGTCTGGGAAGACGGCTACAGCCATCACATCACTCGGCTCATGGTGCTCTCGAACCTGGGCATGCTGCTCGACGTATCGCCGCGTGCGCTGACCGACTGGTTCTGGGCCGCCTACGTGGATGCGTACGACTGGGTGGTGGAGCCGAACGTCCACGCGATGGGCACCTTCGGGGTCGGTGCTTTGATCACGACCAAGCCGTACATCGCCGGCGCCGCGTACATCGACAAGATGAGCGACTACTGCAAAGGGTGCCGCTTCAATCCGAAAACCACGTGTCCACTGCGGCCGCTTTACTGGGCGTACCTCGGGCGTCATGCCGAGGTGTTGAAGACCGTGCCGCGCATGAAGCTGCCGCTGGTTGCGGAGTCACGTCGTTCCGCCGCGCAGCGCAGCGACGACGCCGCGGCGTTCGAGCACGTTTCCACGACGCTCACCGCCGGCCACGAGCTGTAGCGTCGTTCCACGCTCCGTCACCAAGCGATCGCACGCGCAGCTGCGACTCAGCGCAGCACGCGGGCCGAGCGGCACGGCGCCTCGAGATCGACCCTGGCCTGCGCCAGCAGCTTCGGATCGTCGAGCCACGAGGGCGGCGCCACGAAGTTGGGATCGCGAAAGTCTTCGCCGCCGCAGTGCCAGGGGCGCTTTCCGTTCGGCCGCCATGCATGCACGCCGAGCCGGTCGGCCGCGACGGTGGTGACCAGGAAGCCGCCCCCTGGCAGCTGCTCGGCGCCGAGCACACGCGCCTGCAAGGGCGCCGTCTCGAGCGCCGCGCGGACCGCGTCGTCGCGGCTTGCTGGAATGGTTTCACCCACCTGAGCCGTGAGAAACCACGAGGTAGAGTGCTCGGCGACAGTGGGTTGCCGCGGCGGCTGGAACGCCGCGAAGCCTTCGGCCAGCTCGTCGTACTTGGTCGCTTCGCCGGTGATCGCCGGATCGTCCTCGCGCAAGGCAACCCCTGGCGGCAGCGTGAACCCGAAGGGCGTCCCGGCCAGCTCGACGCGCGTTTCTCCCGGTCGCAGCGCGGTCTCTTGCGGCTTTTCTTTTCCACAACCGGCCAGTGTGACGACGGCGCAAGCGCCGAGAACCCAGGTGCAACGGCAGGGGCGGCGCGCTGCCCGCGGGCTACGCGGTCGTGACGTGCGAGTCATTCTGGCGCCCCCTCGAGCTGTGCGTCGAGCGCGCCCGACACGGACGCACGGACTGGCCAGCCCTGGCACGTGGGGCAGGCGTACAGATGGCGGCCACCGATGTCGGCGCGCGCGATGGCGGTGTCGCAGAGATGGCACGGCCGCCCGCCGCGCCCGTACACGAAGTGCCGCGCGTCGCGTCGCGTCGCGTGGTCCGACTTGGCCTTGGCGAGCCGGCGCTCGTCCAGGGTGACGCCGCCGGTCCGTACTGCCCGCTCGCCCATCACGTCGATCGCGTCGGCAAGTGCACGCACCTCGCGGGCATCCAGATCGCGGGGCCGCTTGGCGGGCGAGATCCGGGCGATGAACAGCGCCTCGGCGCGCAGGTAGTTGCCGATGCCGGCCACGAACGTCTGATCGAGCAGCAAGGCTCCGAGCTGCCGGCCCTTGAACTGCTTGTCGCGCAGGCGGGCGCGCAGTGCGACGGCGCCCAGATCCAGTACATCGGGGCCGAGCCGCCGCAGGTACGAGATCTGCTCGACTTCGGTCTGTGGCACCAGCTGGATTTCGGTTGCACTGTACAGCGAAACGCTCAGCGCGGCGGTGCGCAGCAATACCCTTCGCCGCCGGCGCGACGCCTTGGGCTGGCCTCGGTTCACCGTCCAGCGGCCGTACAGCAGGTTGTGCGAGTACATCACGTGCCCGGTCGAGAACGTGGTGAGCAGCGCTTTGCCGCGCGACGTGATGTCGGTCACGTTCGCGCCCTGCAGCTCTGCGGGACATTCTGCAATTCCAGGTACGTCGAAGAGCACCTCGACCAGTGGTTTGCCCACCAGGGCGCGTGACAATCGAAGCGCCACGCGGCGCGTCTCGGGGCCCTCGGGCATGTCGAGCATCGTGGGACCAGGCCTCCGCGTTGACAAGGTCCGGTTCGCGGCCAGGTGCGCGTGAATGGGGGTGCTGACAGGTCAGGGCCGCGACACCCGCGGGGGTCCAGCGCCATCCGGTTTCGCGAAGCGTGCGCGGCGGTGTCGGGCGCTTCGCGGACGGGCCTGAAAACAAGCCGCAAACGCGTGGGTCGCACTTGCGGCGCGGCGCGTGGATGCTTCCGTTCCCTACATGCCCCACCGAGCAACCCCCGAGCAGCAGCTCCGTCTGGACACGGTCAACGATGCAATGCGTTCTGCGTTCTTCGCGCAGCTCGAGCGACGCTCGACCAGGGTCGAGCGCAGCTCCGATGCGCCGCCGGTTTTGTTCGTGCGCGCCAGCGCCGAGGAGCTCGAGGGCAACGACCACCGCCGACTTCTTGCGCAGGTGAAGCGCGCCGCGCACACGGTGGCGTCCAGCCGTCATCTGCGTGGCAATGCGACGAGCGGCTTCGACGTCGCGTGGGACGCCACCGCCGCCTACTGCCGCCATGTAGGCGAAGCGCCATGCTGGCGCATCTTCGTCGGCTGACACCAGGTGCCTCTCCGATGGATCATCTCCGGCCATCGAGCCGAGCTGCCTGGCGTGGTGCAACCAGCCGAGTAACCACACGGCCCATGCACAGAAGCGCCTTGTCCATCGGCTCGCTGGTCGTGACGTTCTCGCTTGCCGCGGCCTGTGGAAGCGAAAGCCGTCCGGATTTCGCTGCCGACGGCGACGACGGCGGTCCCGCGACTTCGCTGCCCGGAGCGTCGAGCTCCGGTGGGCCCGCAATCGGCGCCGACGATTCCGGCGCGGCGCTGGCCACGCCCGGCCAAACGACGCTCAAGGGCAAGACCTTCGCTCCGAACGGTACCCTGCCGCTGGCGGGCGTACTCGTCTACGAGACCAATACGCCGCCGGCGCCCATCCCGGACGGTACCTACTGCGACACCTGCCGGCTTCTGCCCGAAGGCACCTTCGTGCAGAGCGCAGCCGATGGCAGCTTCGAGTTCAAGGCCCACGCTGGCGCTCGCTACCTCGTCACGGAAAAGGGCCAGTTCCGCCGCGTCCGCAAGATCGTAGTAGGCCCCGATGGAACCACGCAAGCCGTCGACAAGGAAGTGACCACGTTGCCAGGACACACCGAGGCGGGTGCCGACGGCCAGAGCGATACCAGCGCGCGAATCGCGCTCATGGACGAGTTTCCCGGGGGCGATAGTGATCCAATTCACCGTGCGCTGCTCGCACTCGGAGTCACCGAATGGACCAGCTTCCACAACGACGTGAAGCAGGTCACCCCGGAAAACATGAGCCGCTTCCACATCGCTCTGTTCCCGTGTGAAGACTCTCCTTTCCAGAAGCCGGGCGCTGCAGAGCGCGCCGCGCTGCGTGGTTTCGCGCAAGCGGGCGGCAAGGTGTACGCCAGCGATTGGTCCCATCAGTTCGTCGACCAGACGTTCGAGGAATTCTTCAAGAACCCGAACCGGACCTGGAACGCCGACACCGGCGCGCAGGCTCCGACCGGCAAATACGACGACGTGGAGATGAGCGCCTGGCTCGCGAGCGTTTCTCCCAACGAAGATCCGAATGCCACGACGTTCGAAGGCGTGTGGTCGACCTATCTGGGCGTCAAAGCCGCCTCGGTGCCCGATGCGACGGGGACCCCACACCTCGTCACGCCGCACGTGTACGCGTCGATCACCGACGACAGCGGCCTGTACTACTCCAAGGAAGCGGCCACGAGCCTCGAGTTCGGGTGCGGCCGTGCCCTGCTCAGCACATTCCACGTCGCGGCGGGCGCCAGCGACAATCTGTTGATGCAAGAAAAAGCGCTGCTCTACATGCTGCTCGACGTGAGCACCTGCATCGGCGAGCCCGGCAAAGGCGGCCAGGTCAACTAACGCGTCTCCAGCTCCCTGAGGGCTACACGTATCTTGGCGGGCGCGGGAAATCCGGCGCGTGTAAAGGCGCGCGCCATCGCCTGCGTCGAGTGATACCCGACCGCCTGCGCCACCAGCGAGGTGGTGGCAGCCGGGTTCGACATGAACGCTACGGCTGCCATCAGCCGGCGTCGTCCGCGCGCTTCTCCCCAGTTGGTGTCGACGAAGCCATAGCGCTTGAACATCTCGGCGATGGTCCGGCGCAAGGTGCGCTCGGAGATCTCCAGCTCCTCTTGCAGCTCGATGTGCATCGGCTCTTCGGCCAGGTTCGACAGCCGCGTGTCGATGGCCATGCTGAGCGCCTGGCGCGCCGGATCGCACGGTGTCTTGGTGAAGGCCGCGTCGGGCAAGAGCCCGAGCGATTGCAGCGCGTCGATGGCGGCCTGGTGTACTCCCGCCGCGGCTTCGATGCGGGCGCCGGCGTGCATGCGTGCCGTGGCGTCGATCAGGGCGGCGCGCTCTCGTTCCGTGATGCGGAAGAACGGCGTCGCGGTGGCCGGCGGCCCCTCCCATGCAAACGTGAGCCCGTGGCAACCTCCGAGGATGCGCCAGCCAGAGCTGGAGTGGGCCTGCATCACGTAGCCCTCGCCGGGCTCGACCCAGCGACGCACGTCTCCGGCGCGGACCAGCATCCGGCCCTGCAACAAGATCGAAATCGCCGGCCGCTCCTCCAGGTTCTCTGCCGGAAACA
>JAYUXI010000330.1:0-1510 GCA_043753085.1 Myxococcales bacterium
CAACATTTGGGTCTGCTGGTGATCGGCCCGTCGTGACTGACCGGTAACCGAGAGCTCGGGCTGGCCGGGGCCGGCTATGCACTGATCGAGCAAGGTCAGTCGCACAAGACTTGGACAAAGTCAGTAGCGTCTCCTATGTGCCGGCGAGGCGAGACGCCGGCGAAGAACGTCGGTTGACGGTAACTCCTCGCCCGGGTTCGTCTGGCGGGCAGCGGCGTAGCCGCGATACTCGCGTGCATGCGAGGAACGACGAAGGATTTGGCGGCGCGGGGTAACCGGCCAGGTTCGGACCCTTCCGCGTGATCGGAAAGTGCGTCATCGTGCGGTACCGCACGATGACGTGGCTGTCCGCCGGAAACGCAGCTCCGAAGGCGCGACCGGCCAGGCGTCGGCGAAGCCGCCGCTCAGTCGCCGCCGTCGGGCGGCGGTTTCCAGTTTTGCGGTAGTAGCTCGTCGATTCGCGAGGCCGGATGCGAGCGCACCCGCACCAGCACGTCGGTGAGGTAGGCGGTCGGATTGATGCGGTGTTTCTCGCAGGTCGCGACGAGAGTGTAGAGTGCAGCGAGATTCTTGCCGCCCGTCTCGTGCCCTACGAACAAGAAGTTCTTGCGCCCAAGCGCGACCCGGCGCAACGCCGACTCGGCCTTGTTGTTGTCGAGATCCATCTCGGCGTGCTTCAGGAAGCGCCCGAGATCGTGCTGATGGCCGAGAAGATAGCGGCAGGCTTTGCCCATTAAGGAGCGCGGCTCGTGGCGCGCTTTCTGCGCGCGAGCCCATCGCAGCAGCTCGACGAACAGCGGCCGCGAGTACGCACGTCGCCAGGCGAGATGCTGCGCGGTGCCAAGCTGGCCTTGCGCCTTGGCGTGGCGCTCGACGGCGTAGAGCGCGGCGAAGAGGCCGAGCGCTTCGGCGGTCTCGGGATGCTCTTTGGCCACGAACACGTGACGCCGGGCGTGCGCGAGACAGCCGCCGCGTGTGCGCCCTCCGGGCTTGGAGACGCGGTTGTAGCCGCTGTGCTGGTCGACGGTGAGCAGTCCCTGCGAATCGCCGAGGACCTCCTTGGGCACGTCGCCGCTGCGCGTGTGGGCGTAGCGGTAGACGACCATGTCGTCGGTGACGAAAGCCCAGAGGAAGGTTTTGTTGTCGCGCCCCAGCTCGCGGAAGGAGGTCTCGTCGGCGTTGATCTTGTGCGCCAGTGGCACGAGCTCGAGGCACCGCTTGTAGAGGGGCTCGACCTCGCGAGCGGAGCGATGCAGTAGCGTGCCCAGGGTGCTGCGGGCCATGGGGATCCCCATGCGCGTGTAGGATGCAGCGAGCCGATAGAGTGGAATCGAGTCGGCGCACTTGCTGACGGCCACGTGCGCGCAGAAGCTCGGCGCGAAGTGGGTTTGGTCACCGACCCGTGGCGGCGGCGCGGCGCTGACCATGCCGCCGCAGGCGCACGCGAGCGTCTCGCGCTGGTAGAGCCGCTTGCGAAAGTGCGCTTGGACGAACGCGTAGACGATGGAGG
>JAYUXI010000331.1:0-22931 GCA_043753085.1 Myxococcales bacterium
CCTCTCCCGGCGAGCACGGCGGCTGGCTGTCTCGTTGGCGCCATGGTGAACTTCACGCTGAATCGGCGCTGGGCGTTCGATGCGCAAAGCGGTTCCATCACCCACCAGGCCACCCGCTACGGGTTCGTCTCGTTCACCAGCGCCTTGCTCAATGCGGGCGGCGTAGCCGTCGTGGCGCTGCTGCCGGGCGTGCCCGGCGTGGTCGCCTGGTTGCTCGTCCGCGGCACCGTGTTCGTGGTCTGGACCATGCCCCTCTACCGCGACTACGTGTTCGCTCCACTCGACGAGGCTGGGCCCGACCATGCGCCGGAGAGCCTGCCGTCCCTCGGCCAATGAGTTGCGTTCGCCACGGCTCCAAGAAAGAGGTCGCCTCATGAACACTGCCTGGAAGCTCGGAATCGGCGCGATGCTGACGACTGCGCTCGTCCTCGGCCACGGCGCCGCATCGGTGGCAGAAGCAAACGGTGGCCGCCCCACGCTCTGGGCCGAGTCATTCGGCGGCGCCCTCGACTGGGGTTCGCCGCGGCAAACCCCGGAACAAATCAGTGCCGTGTACTCCCGCCGCAACGAAAGTGGCGTCGGCTTCTTGCACGCCTTCCACGACGCCGTTCCGGCCGACAACAAGTCGGTCGTACCGGCCGTGCACTACGGCCACCCGTTCCCGCAGAAGAACGTGCTGCTGGCAGACTCGTGCCAGCTTTCGTGGAAGTGGCGCGTGCTCACGCACCCCGCCGTCGTCGACGACGCCTGGAAAGACGCCGCTGCCAGCGTCTACGTAGTCACGCGCCAACCGGGGCTGCTCGGGGGCGGGCGTGGTTTCAAGTTTGGCTGGCTTGCCAGGGCTGGCGTCGCGGGCAAAAAGCAGCACGGCTTCCTCCAGGTCGAACGCCGCCACGACGGCGCCGGTGCCGAGTGGAAGACCGAGAGCGTCGACCTGTGTGAGCTGTACAAGAAAGAGTTCGGCGAACTCGACGACGAGAAGCTGCTCTACGTCGGCGTAATGACCGACGCCGACGGCACCAAGTCGGTGGCCGAGGCCGACTACGCCGAGTTCGCCTTGCGCAAGTAGCCGTCGGCCACCCGTCTCGAACTGCTCTTTCCTCGCACGAGGAGTCGGTCAGAGCGTCGGAATCAAGCGCTGCAGCACCAGCACCGCCATGCCCGCCAGCGCGCCCGCCACCACGTCGTCCGCCACGACGCCGAGTCCGCCCTTCACCTTGCGGTCGAAGAACGAGACCGGCCACGGCTTCACGATGTCGAAGACACGGAACAGGACGAACGCCAGGAGCATGGGCACGGGGCGTGGCCCCACCATCGCCATCGCGAGCAGTGCGCCGACGAACTCGTCGAGGACGATCTCCTGCGGATCGCCCTCCTTGCCCTTCACGGTTTCCAGCGTGACGGCGCGGCCTTGGCCGGCTGCCGCGGCCGCCAGCACGCCGCTGCGCACCAGCAGGTAGCGATTGCTCACGACCACGGCTGCAGCCGACAGCAGCACCGCTGCGCCGACCCGGATGGCCACGGGAGAGCTGCGCATGGTCCAGGCGACCGGAATGGCAAGCAGGGCCCCGACGGTGCCGCCACCGCGCGGCGTGGCGCCGGCGAAAAACATGGTCGCCAGCAGCGACACCAGGCCGCCGCGGCCTTCGTCGCGCCAGGTGCGCCGCATGTCGAGCAGGGCGATGAGGCTGGGCAAGAAGACCAGGCAGACCACGAGGTTGAGCGCGAGACCGATCACGGCGACGAGGCCGAAGCTGCGCAGGCCGGGGTGTGACGCCACGACCATCGCGCCGAAGCCAAGAGCCGCGGTGATGCCGGCGCCGAGCGTGCCGCGCGCAGTGTAGCCGAGTGCGTCTTTCAGCTTGTCACCCGACGACACGCGGGCCACGAGGTGCGCGCCGCCGTCTTCGCCCATGCCCAGCAAGGTCGGGAGCAGGATGATGTTCAGGTAGTCGAAGCGCAGGTGAAAGTACGGCAAGAGGCCGATCAGCAGCGGCATGGTGACCACGGCCGGGAAGATGGTGAGCAAGCCGCGCTCGAGGCTGCCCATGAGAATCCACAGCAGGATGATCTGCTGGAGGAGCGCGAGCCCGAAGATGATGGGCAGCTGGCCCTGCATCGACGACAGGATGTCGGCCATCACGAGCGGCTCGCCCGACGCGTGCAGATCCTTGCCGTCCGCAAGCTGGATGCCGCGCACTTCCTTGGCCACGCGTTGGGCCTGGCGGCCATCGCTCATGCTGACGCCGGGGTAGACCAGCACGAAGTTGGCAAATTCCTCGGAGCCGGGTTTCTGAAACTGCCGCTTCACTTCTTGCGGCAGATCCGTCTTCGCGAACGGCTTGGCGGCGGCCATGCGCACCAGATCGTCGCGTTGGCGCTTTTTCTTGCCGTGATCGATCCCGCTCCGCGGGGCGCTTCCCGCCTCCGGCGGATCGTCGACCAGGTTCTCGGCGCGGAGCTTGCCAACCAGCGCGCCAATGTCCTCGATGACCGGCGCCTTGGCCGCTTGCTCCTTCGGGACCAGATCCGAAAGCACCATGACGCGCTCGATGGTCGACTCGGCGCCGAGCTTTGCCTTGGTGTCGCGCATCTGCTTGCCGGTGGCCTCGGCTTCCTCTTCGGTGGCCGCGAACACGACGAGCGGCGTTTGCGACCGACCGATGAGCTGGTTGACCTTCTTGTCGAGATGGAAGCTCGGCAGGTCGGCTTCGTCCATCACCGAAAAGTCGTAGTTGAAGCGCACGTCCGGGATACGCGTGATGGCGAAGATCAGCAGCAGCCCCATGCCGTAAAAAACGGCGGGAGCCCAGCGCACCAGGGGGCGCGCGTACCCGAAAGGCGGCGCGTCGTCGCTGGGTTTCGAGGCGAACAGTCGCTGGCCGAGACCAAGCAACACCGGCACCACGACCACGTACGAAATGAGCGTGAAGAACATGCCGCCCGCAGCCAGCACGCCGAACTCGCGGAAGGCTTTGAAGTCGGCGATGAGCAGACAGAGAAAAGCGCCGACGTTGGTCAGCATGGCCGCGCTGGATGCACGCGCGGCCTCGCCAAAAGCCTTCTGGATGGCGACGATGGGCTCTTTGCCGGAGCCGCGCTCTTCGTAGTAGCGATTCAGCAGGTGGATGCCATTGTCCACGCCGAGACCAAGAATGATCGCTCCGATGAACGACGTGAGGATGTTCAGCGAGCCGATGGTGATGGCCGCGAAGCCGTACGTGGCGGTCAACGCCGACACCAGCGGCAAAAACACGAGCACGACCGCCGACACGCGCCGGAAGTGGAACGAGACGTAGAGAAGGATGAGGACGAACGCCACGACCGAGGCGATCTTCAAGTCGTGCGCGACGACGTTCTGCACGTCGACGCGCTTCTTGTAGCGTCCGGACAAGTCGACCTTGAAGCCGAGCCCGTACTTGCTCTTGTCGATTCCTTCCATCACGCTCTCGACGTCGGCGGTGACGGTCTTGCAGAACTTGAAATCGGACGCGAGACGCGTGGGCTTGACCAGCAGCGCGAGCATCTTCCCATCCGGCGAGACGTAGTATTCGGCCTCGCGCTTCTCTTGCTTCGAGTCGCCGAGAGAAAGCCGGTCCTTGTACTTGGTCTCGAGGTCGGAAAAATCGAGCGGGGGCGGGGGCGCGTCCTCGTCCAGCTGGGCCCCGGTGGCGCGGGTGACTTCCCAGTCCCGGCGCTTTTCGATCCGATCGCGCATCGACTCGAGATCGGCTTGGTCCAGAAAGTAAAGGCCCCGATCCTCGAAGAAGTGGATGGGCCGCTTGTAGTCGACGTAGCGCACGGTAGGCAGCGCGCTCAGCTTGGGGGCCACGTCTTCGGCGAAGCGCACCAGGCTCTCACGGTCGTCGCCTTGGGCGACCACCGACACGTAGCCGACGCCGCCGAATTCTTCGGACACGCGCTTCACGTCGCGCACGCTCTCGAAGGTACTGGGCAGCAGCTGGGTCACGTCGGTGTTGAGGCCCAGCGTGTGAGCCAGGTAGGCAAACACGACGGTGACGGCGATGGTGATGCCGGCTGCGAGCGGCGCGCGCTCGAACGAGAAAGTCGCCAGGGCGGCCAGGAACTTCTCGACTTGCCACGCGGCGCGCGAGACCCCTTCGGGCCGTTCGTTCGATGCGCTCATGTCGGGATCCTCGGGAGTGCGTTGACCCGCGCGGTGAGGGATTCGGCGAGCGCGCGGGACACGGCGAAGCAAGCTGCTCCGGTCGTGACGCCGGCGATCACGTCGAGGACGTAGTGGTGTTGCAGGTACATGGCGGAAAATACGACGAGCGCCGCGAACCCGAAGGTGAAGGCGGCCAGCCCGCGACTGTGCGTGCGCGAGGCGAGAAATACCAGCGTGGGATACGCAGAATGGAGCGACGGCATGGCCCCGAATACATTGACGCTGCGAGCGTAAAACCCGTGAAAGAGCGGATAGCCGATCAACGCGTCGAAGCGAGCGGCGCCCGCCGGGCTGGGCAGCGCGGCCATGTCGGCCGGTCCGAGGCCATGGAGCGCAACGTACCAGGGCGGCGCCGCCGGCCACGAAAACCAGAAGATCATACCGAACAGGTTCATGACGAAGAAGCCGAGCCCAATCACCAGCGTCCGCTTCGGATCCTTGAAGTGAAACCAGATGGCGAGGACGAACACCTCGGCGAGGTAAAGAATGTAGGCTGCACCGGTCAGGCCGTCGAGTACGGGGCTGGAATGCAGCGCCAGCCAGTCCGGCAGGAGCATTCTCGCGTTGCCGTACTGAACCCCGAACAGTGCCAGATCGGCGCGCGCCAGGTCACTCACGTGGACCGCGGGCCGGTACGGCATCAGCTGCCCGTAGAGGTCGTACAGAATGCCCGCGACCAAAAACGGCGTGATGGAAACGGACAGCCGCCGGGCGCCCGGACCGAACCAGGGAAGCGCGGCGTAAAACGGCAGCACCACGTAGTCCTCGCTGTGCCAGCGACGCGTGGCAACCATGGCCACCGTCAGTACGACGGCGAGGCCAAATGCGAAGAATCGCCAGTGTGCGGGCACCGACAACTCGTCGTCGTGCTGCGCGCTTTGGCCGAATTCCGCGCGAGCCGCTACCATTTCACTGCGCTATTACTCGGGCGATTTGCGGGCGTCAACGAGCCGTGGCGAGGTACGCGAAGGATGGAATTTACACGTGCCGAGCTCTGGTGGTATCAGCGCGTCTTCGTTGGGCCTCCTTGGCCCGTGTGCCGTTTCCACTTTGAGGAGTATCTCGATGAAATCGTCTGCAGTCATGCGTGGGTTTGCGGTTCCGGTCATGGCGGTCGTCTTGGCGAGCCCGCTGCTGCACTGCGGTGGCAAGATGCCGGGCGGTCTTCCCGGTCTTCCCGGGGTCGGTTCCTGCCCCGATCTCACCAAGCCGGAGTCGATCCTCGCGTTCGACTTCGAGAAGGAATTCAAGATCAATGCCGACGGCGCCGCCAAGCTCAAGGCCGGCACCGCGGCCGCGGTCGAGCTCGAGGCCTTTGCGGCCAAGGTCGACGCCGACCTGAAAGCAGCCTGCGGAAACATCGCCTCGGATCTGGGCGTGAAGCAGGACTTCAAGGACGGCCCTGCCGCTTGCGAAGCTGCGATGAACGCCATCGCGGCGGTCAAGGGCAAGATCGGCGCGAGCGCCAAGATCGCCCTGACCATCAAGCCCCCGAGGTGCACGGTCGAAGCGTCGGCCATGGCCGACTGCGCCGCCAAGTGCGACGCGAACGTCAAGCCCGGCTCGGTCAAGGTCGAATGCGAAGGCGGCAAGGTCTCCGGCACCTGCGACGCCAACTGCTCCGGCAGCTGCGACGTCGAGGGTGGCGCCAAGTGCGACGGCGAATGCAATGGCAGCTGCGACGCGAACATCAAGGGCACCTGCTCGGGCAAGTGCGACGGCAAGTGCGACGGCAAAGTCAGCAAGGGCGCAGCCTGCGCCGGCACCTGCGACGGCAAGTGCGACGCCCAGGTCAGCGGCACCTGCTACGGCAAGTGCAGCGGCGAATGCAAGCTCAAGGCCGAAGCGAAGTGCGAAGGCACCTGCAGCGGCAAGTGCTCGGTCGAAATGAAGGCGCCGAAGTGCGAAGGCGACGTCAAGCCGCCGGAGATGAGCGCAGAGTGCAAGGGTAGCTGCGACGCGAACGTGACCGCCAAGGTCGAGTGCAAGCCCGCCAAGGTGGGTCTGGTCATCACCGGCGGCGCCGACGCGGACGCGGCCGGCAAACTCAAGGCCACACTCGAGAAGAACCTCCCCGCGGTCCTCAAGATCGCCATCGGCATGAAGGACGGCGCCATCAAGATGGCCGCCAACGTCAAAGACATCGTCGCTGGCGTCGAAGGCAGCATCAAGGGCATTGCCTCTGCGGGCGGCGGCGCGCAGTCGGCTCTCACGGCCGGCAACATCACCGCGTGCGTCGGCGGCGTCTTCAAGGGTGCAGCCGGTGCGGCCGCCAGCCTCACGGCCAACGTCGACGTGTCGGTCAAGGTCTCCGGCAGCGCCTCGGCGTCGGGCGGCGGCAGCGGCGCGGCAGGCGGCAAGACCGCCGAGTGAAACGGAGCTGCTCGTCGGTTCGTCCGATGCGCAGTGGAGCGCGCCCTCGACCTGCAAAGGTCGGGGCGTTGCTCTTTTGTCTCCCCGTTCTCGCCGTGGGGTGCGACGCATGCGGCAAGCCCGCGGCGGAGAGTGCCAAGGATGCCGCTGCGCCGAATCCCGTCGTCGAGCGGATGTTCGGTCTGCGGGATGCGAGCGTGGAAGCAGATGCCGGTGGGCCCGAGTTGGACGCGGCCCTGCCAGCGCCGCTCGGCCTGAACGAGTCACGCTGCCGTCTTGCCTGGGGGCCCGCACGCCTACCGTTCCGCGGCCCGGGGATCTTGCGCACGGCGCCGGGACGTCTCGACGTTACCTTTCATGATCACGGGCAGCTGCGTGTACACCGCATCGACTACGCGAAGCCGACAGCGAAGCCGCCCAAGGTGCCACCACTACCCGGCGAGGTCGCCATGAGCTTCCCGGCCTGCGCAGCCGCCTACGGGGTTGGCGGTCGAGACGCGAAGTTCGTGTACTGTCCGAGCAGCGACGGGAACATCCTGCTCACCACGCTCGGCGGCGGGGGTCGGAGGAACGTGGCGACGGCCCGGCCGAACGAAGCCATCGCCGCCGCAGCGTTCGGGCCCGATCACTCGGCGGCGGCCTATCTCGACCGGCGCATGGTGGCCGGCGAGATGACGCTCGAAGCCTACGCGGTACTCGACGACAAGCTGCCGGTGCGCATCTCCGACGACGGGATGGGGGCCACCTTCGTGTCGCTCACGGCCCTGAGCGACCGTGAGGTGCTGGCGCTGATGATCGATGCGCGTGCCGCGCTCAGCATGGTGAACGCCCGGGTGCTCCGCTACGAAGGCGGCGTGCTGGTGCAGCAACCCAACATGGTGGTGCAGGTCGGCGCGTCCGAGCGCGGGGGCAGCGCCGCGGTGGCGCGTTTTGCCGACGGCGCGCTCGTGGCGCTGTTGCCGCAACCCACCGACACGATCGGGTATGGCATCATCGGGTTGCCACTTACGATGCCGCTGCGGATGGATGAAAAGAGCGAGCTATTCCCGTACCCGAAAGGCATCGATTTTCCGCGGGTGGCCACGGCGACCGTGGGACAAAAAGTGTATGCTGCACTTACTCGCTCGAGAGACGCGAGCCAAGAATCTCTCTCGGTTCTGGAGCTCGTCGAGGTGCAGCGCAGCGGCGGGCTGATGCCGCTGGGCGTGGTGGCGGAAGGAGTGCCCATGCTGGACCTCGACATTTCGGCGGACGAGTTCGGCGCGCTTTGGTTGCTGTATGGCGACGGCAAAGGCAGTCTGCTCGAGCGCCGGGTCTGCCCGTAGACCTACCGGCTCCTGGGTTTTCGTGCTCAAAAGCCGCCGCATGACCCCGATTTTCGCCGCCGACGACGAGACCCGCGCCTACTACGACGAATTTGCCGCTGGGTACGAGACCGCGCGCCGTCCGAACGACGCCACCGGCTACCATGCGATGCTCGACGACCTGGAGATCGGATTGGTCGAGCGCTACGGGCACGGCAAGACCGTGCTGGAGGTTGGATGCGGCACGGGCCTCCTGCTCGAGCGGATTCGCTCGTTCGCGTCGGACGCGCAGGGCGTCGATCTGTCGCCCGGCATGCTGGAAAAAGCCTCCGTGCGTGGTCTTTCGGTCTGCGAGGGCTCGGCCACGGACTTGCCCTTCGAGAACGAGCGATTCGACGTGACCTGTGCATTCAAGGTGCTGGCCCACGTACCGGACATCGGCCGGGCTCTGTCGGAGATGGCGCGGGTCACCAAGCGGGGCGGGGTGGTGCTGGCCGAGTTCTACAATCCGTACTCGCTGCGCGGCCTGGTTAAACGCTTCGGTCCTGCCGGAAAAATCTCCGGCCGCACGAAAGAAAGTGCAGTCTACACGCGCTTTGACCCCACCTGGCGACTGCCGCGCATCATGCCGCCCGGATGCTCTCTCGAAGGCTGGCGCGGCATCCGCATCGTGACGCCCGCGGCCGCTTTTTGGAAGGTGCCCGGTCTCCGCGACGTCCTGCGCCACGTCGAGGTTTCCCTGGCCGACACCCCCGCCGCACACCTGGCCGGCTTCGCCGTCGCCATCATCCGCAAGGCCTGATCCGTCCAAGGTCAACCCATCCCGTCCTCGGCCCGTGGAGGGATGCGTTCGGGGCGATGTTTCCGCGATGGGTCTCGCCGCCGGACTGCTCTGCGGCATGCAGCGCCGCAACTGGGCCGTCGACTACTTCGCCCACTTTTGCTCGGACCGGTGGCCGCAGCCCGCTCGAGCTGTGCTTTGAAAACGACCGCAAACCCGGTGGCCCATGGGGATATACTCTGCGGCAATGTCGTTCTGGTTCAAGACCACGCGCTATCTGCTTCCCGTGATGGCGTTCGGCGCCGCCTCCTACATGGCGATCCGTTTCGACGGCACCGCGCTCTGGCATGGCCTCGACACCGTCAGCTCCGCGTCGGCGGCCGGCCGCGAATACGATCTCACGCAGCTCCGGGTTGCCAGCGACGTCGTGAAATTGATCCGCGACAAGTACGTCGACCCGAAGCGGGTCAAGCCTCGCGAGATGCTGCTGTCCGCGCTCAACTTCATCCAGCGTGACGTCGCCCAGGTCATCGTCGTCCACGAGGAAGGCGCGCCCACGCTGAAGGTTCGCATCGACACGCAGGAAAAGGAGTTCCGCGTCGACACCGTGGTCGGGCCCTGGGATCTCACCGCCCGCTTGCAGGAGATTTTCTCCTTCATCCAGCAGAACCTCAAGGGCACCGAGGTCGATTTGCGCGAGGTCGAATACGCCGCCTGCAACGGCATGCTGCACACCCTCGACCCGCACAGCGTGCTGCTCTCGCCCGAGGCCGCCTCGGACATGAGCACGTCCACCAAGGGACAGTTCGGCGGCCTCGGCATCGTCATCTCGATCCGCGACCAGGAGCTCACCGTCATGAGCCCCATGCCGGGTACACCGGCGGGGCGCGCCGGCTTCAAGCGCCTCGACCGCATCACCCGCATCAACAACGAGTCGACGCTCAACATGGGCCTGCAAGAGGCCCTCGAGCATCTGCGCGGCACGCCCGGCAGCAAGGTCACCATCTGGATCCGGCGCGACGCCGAGAACGGCTGGAAGGAATCGAAGCCCTTCGAGCTGTCGCGCGAGGTGATCAAGGTCAAAAGCGTCGAGTCGAAAGCTCTCGACGGCAACGTCGGCTACGTTCGACTCAAGCAGTTCCAGCAGACCACCACCGCCGAGCTCGACGCCGCCCTCGCCGAGCTCAAGAAAAACGGTGAGCTGAAGGGCCTCGTGCTCGATCTCCGCGGCAACCCTGGCGGGCTCCTCGACCAAGCCGCGCGCGTCGTCGATCGCTTCGTGGCCGAAGGGCCCATCGTCGCCACCGTCGGCAACCCGCGCGACGGCCGCGACGAGAAGGTCGCCCACAAGGAAGGCACCGAGCCGAACTACCCGATCGCGTTGCTCGTTTCCGGCAACAGCGCCAGCGCCAGCGAGATCGTCGCGGGTGCGCTCAAAAATCACGATCGCGCGATCATCGTCGGCGAAACCACGTTCGGCAAGGGCTCGGTGCAACTCGTCTTCGACGAGATGCCGGACAAGGCCGCCCTCAAGCTCACCATCGCGCAGTACCTCACCGAGCCCGGCGACATCTCGATTCAGGGCACCGGCGTGACGCCAGACATCGAGCTCGACGCCATGACAGCCGACCTGCTCGAGATGGACCTGAACGTCGACTCGGGCGGGCTGCGCGAACGCGATCTCTCGAGAAGCTTGTCGAATGCACGCATTCGCGAGGGGCAAAAGCCGCAAGAAGTCGTGCGCTACAACTTTGCCGAGAAGGACCGCCAGGAGTTCCGCGATCGTGGGGGCGAGCTCGACGACGTGTTCGCCATGGATTTTCCGATCCGCTTCGGGCGCGATCTCGTCGCGCACCTCACCGCCGGCGCCCGGCCCGCGCAACTGAAGGCCGCCAAGGACTTCGTCGCGCAGGTACGCGCTGCCGAGCTCGCCAAGGTCTCGCAGGATCTGCAGGCGTTCGGCATCGACTGGAGCGACGCGCCGGGCGCCCCCGAGCCGGGCGCGATGCCGAAACCGGCCGAGATCGACGTGAAGCTCGAGACGGACCGGCCGGGCGACACGGTCAGCGCCGGAGACGCCATCCAGCTCAAAATTTCCGTGACCAACAAGGGCAAGGAACCGCTGTACCGACTGCTGGCCACCACCAAGAGCGACAACGGACTTTTCGACAAGAGGGAGCTCGTGATCGGCAAGCTCGAGCCCGGCAAGACCAAGGTCGTGACCGCGCCGCTGGGTTATTGCGAGATTCAGGGCAAGAAGGCCGGCTCCACCGCCGTGCTGCCCAAAGACGCGCCGCGCGTCTGCTCGATTCCGAAGGACGTCAGCACGCGGTCGGACTTCGTCACGGTCAGCTTCGACGAGGCGCGGAGCCGCGTGCCGAAGCCCGCGCTCACCCAGATCACCATGCGCGCGCTCGAACGTCCGGTTTTCGCATACGGCTACCAGATGGTCGACAATCGCGGCGGCAACGGCGATGGCCGCGTGCAAAAGGGCGAGAAGTTCACGATGTACCTCACCGTGAAGAACGTCGGCAAAGGCCGCAGCTACGAAACCCAGGTCAACCTGAAGAACCTTTCCGGCGATTCGGTGTTGCTGCACGAAGGTCGTTTCGACGTCTCGAACCTCGCGCCCGGCGAGAGTCGCAAGCTCGCCCTCACGTTCGACGTGCAGACGAAGGTCGAGGTCAACGAAGCCAAGTTCGAGATCTCGGTCACCGACCGGGATCTGCGCGAGAGCGTCGGCGAAAAGATCCGTCTGCCGATCAGCCTCCCCGCCGCCATCACGGCCGCCAGCGGCACCGTCTCGGCCAAGGGCGGCGACGTGTTCGTGCTGGAATCGCCAGACGCCACCGGCCGCGTGTTCGGCAAGCTCACGGGCTCGGCCGAGGTCATGGGCAGGTCGGGCGACTTCACCAAGGTCAAGCTCGACGCCTCGCGCTTCGCCTTCGTCCGCTCGGCCGACGTGGTGCCGGGCGCCGCGCCGAGTCCGGTCGTCTTCGACGACGTGATGGGGCACAGTCCGCCCAACTTCGAGGTCGTCGTGCCCGACGTCGCCACGCGCGGCACGTCGATCAACGTGAAGGGGATCCTGTCGGACGGCAACCGCATCCTCGACGGCTACGTGTTCGTCGGCCCGAAGAAAATCTTCTACCAATCCAACCGCAACGGCGCCGACCCGAAGAAGATGGCGTTCCAGACCGAAGTGCCGCTGCGCCCCGGCATCAACGTAATTACAGTCGTGGCGCGCGAGAGCCCCGACACCACCGGGCGCCGCACCTTCGTCGTGCGCCGCGACGGGCCGAACGGCGAGTACCTGGCCACCCCCAAGAACGACGACGAGCTGGCGGAAAACGCCGGCGCAGGAGACGAATGAACGTGCGCCTCCACGTCAACATCGACCACGTCGCCACGCTCCGCAACGCACGCGGCACCGAATACCCCGATCCCGTGCGGGCCGCCGCCGTCTGCCTCGACGCCGGCGCCGACGGCATCACCGCGCACCTGCGCGAGGATCGCCGCCACATCCGCGACGCCGACGTGAGGAAGCTGGCCGCGCTCGTGCGCGACCGCAAGAGTCTGTTCAACCTGGAGATGGGCGCCACCGAAGAGATGCTCGACATCGCCCTCGACACCGACCCCGACGTCGTCACCCTCGTGCCCGAGCGCCGCGAAGAACGCACCACGGAGGGCGGCCTCGCCGTCGTGGCGCATCGAGCCAGCATCGGCCAACTCGTCAAAAAGCTGCAGGATGCACGCATCAAGGTCAGCCTGTTCATCGCCGCCGATCCCGCCGAGATCCGCGCTTCGCGCGAGCTCGGGGCAGAGCAGATCGAGCTGCACACCGGCGACTACGCCCACGCCGAAGGCGACGCCGTTGCGCGCGAGCTCGGCCGACTCGGCGAGGGCGCCGAGCTGGCGCGCGAGCTGGGGCTCGAGGTCGCTGCCGGGCACGGCCTCACCGTCGCGAACGTCCAGGCGCTGATCCGCTGCGAGGCCATCGTCGAGCTGAACATCGGCCACGCGCTCATTGCGGACGCGGTGTTTCTCTCGCTCGAGGGCGCGGTGCGGGCGTTCCGGGCGGCGCTGGCCCGGTGATCGTCGGCATTGGCATCGATGCCTGCGAGGTAGCCCGTGTTCGCAAGGCACTGGGGCGCCACGGCGAGCGTTTCTTCCTGAAGATCTGCGCACCGCGCGAGCTCGTTTCGTGTGGTGACGGCGACCAGGCACTCTTTCTCGCCGGTCGCTTCGCCATCAAGGAAGCCTTCTCGAAGGTGCTCGATGGGGCCCACGGCGTCCGCTGGCACGACGTAGAGATCGTCCGGCAAGCGAGCGGCAAGCCGGCGCTTGAGTTGCATGATACAGCCATCGAGCGCGCCGCGTCGTTTGGCGTCGACACCTGGCACATCAGCCTTTCTCACGACGGCGGCATGGCCGTTGCGGTCGTGCTGGGCGAACGGAGGCAATCCTCGTGAATCCCTTGCTCGGGCGAGAAGGCGCGCGCGCCTTCGACAAGAAGTGGATCGATGCGGGAGTGCCCAGCCTGCTCTTGATGGAGAACGCCGGGCGCGGCGCCGCCGACGTCGCCGTGACGATGCTCGGCGGCAGCCCGAAGGACAAGCGCGTCGTCGTCGTGTGCGGCACCGGCAACAACGGCGGCGACGGCCTCGTCGTTGCGCGCCGCCTGCACACGCTCGGGGCCACGGTGCGCGTGCTTGTGGTCGGCGAAGAACAGCGCTTCACGCACGAGACCGCGGTGCAGGCCAGGGCGTACCGCGCCGTGGGGCACATCGAGCCCTTCGGCGCGTTCGAGGCGGATCTGATCGTGGACGCGCTGTTCGGCACCGGGCTCTCCCGCGCCCTCGAAGGCGCACCGGCCGAAGCCGTACGGCGCATCAACGCCAGCGGCGCCGAAGTGCTCGCGCTCGACGTGCCGTCCGGCCTCGATGCCAACACCGGCGCAGTGCTCGGCGACTGCGTGCGCGCCACCCGCACGGTCACCTTCGGCTACGCCAAGACCGGGCTCTACACGCCGCGCGGCAGCGAGCACACCGGCGTCGTCGACGTGGTGGACATCGGTGTCCCGGCGCACGAAACCGCTCCTGTAGCCTGGCTCATCACCCGGTCGGACGTGTACGGCGCCCTCCAGCGCCGCCGCGCCGGCGCGCACAAGAACCATAACGGCCACGTCTTGGTCATCGGCGGATCGCCAGGGAAAACCGGAGCGCCGCAGCTGTCGGCGTATGCCGCGCTGCGCGCGGGTGCCGGCCTCGTCACGGTCGCGACCTGGCCGGCCAGCGTCGAGTCACTCGGCGCCTTGCCGATCTCGGCGATGCGGGCCGCGCTCGATCTCGAGGATCTGTCCAGACTCGTCGCGGGCATGCGCGCCGTCGTGGCAGGCCCGGGGCTCGGCACCGGCGCCGACGCCGCGCGCGTGTTCGTGCATCTCTGCACCGCCTACGAGGGGCCGGTCGTGTTCGACGCGGACGCGTTCACTTGGGCCGCGAAAAAGGCGTACCGCTTCGCCCGCAAGGGCCCCACCGTGCTCACCCCGCACCCCGCCGAGCTCGCGCGAATTCTCAATCGGAGCACGCAGGACATCGAGGGCGACCGCCTGCGCTTCGCCCGGGAAGCCGCTTCGGCCACTGGCGCCGTCGTCGTCTTGAAAGGCGCGCACACCGTCGTCGCGGCGCCGGATGCCACGCCCATCGTCTCGCCGCACGCCCTCGCGGCGCTGGGAGTGGCGGGCTCGGGCGACACGCTGGCGGGCATCGTCGGCGCACTGCTGTGCGCCGGTCACGTGCCGCAAGAGGCGGCGTGGCTCGGGGTCTGGCTGCATGCAGAGGCCGCGCGCCGGGTCGCCGCCGCCCACGGCCACACCGATCGTGGCCTGCTCCCGACCGAGTTTGCCGACGCGCTGCCGGCTCTTTTCGCCGATTCGCCGATTCGCCGATTCGTGATTCGTGATTCGTGACTGGGCGCCGGCTTTCTTCGTTCGCGTCCCGGGAGCCGCATCACGCTGTGTCCATTCGCCCGCAGCCCGGGGCCGTGCATCCACGCCAGCTGCTTTCGCACGTCGACAAATACCCGGATTTACGACGGATGCGCCGCTGGCATCAAGGTTGCGAGACAGCTGGCATGAGCCGCACCAACCCGTCCTGGACTGTCGAGATCCCGAGCTATCTGCCGGAGCTCCGTCGCCGTGCGATTCGATTGACCCGCAACCCGAGCATGGCCGACGATCTGGTGCAGGATACCGTGCTGCGCGCGCTCTCGTTCGGCGACAGCTTCGAGCAGGGGACCAACCTGCGTGGCTGGCTGCACCAGGTGCTCTTCACCGTGTTCGTGAGCGGCTACCGCAAGCGCACCCGCGAGCGCAAGGCGCTGGACCGCCTCGCGGCCGATCCGGTGGCGTGGACTCCTTCGCGCGAGCCGGCGCCCGACCAGCTGCGCGAGCTCACCGCGCCAAGCCGCGCACGCCTCGAGGCCATGCCCGCGTCGTACCGGAACGTCGTCGAGCTGGTCGACATGGGCGAGTGCAGCTACCGCGAGGCGGCCGAGACCCTGGAACTACCGCTCGGCACCGTGATGAGCCGCCTGCACCGCGGCCGCAAGCTGCTCGCTACGATGTTCGAGCCCGAGCGCGCCCTGGCGGCGTAACCGTCAGCCGAAGATTTGCTTGTAGAGCGCACGTGTGCGCGGCGTCATTGCGTCGAGCGAGGGACGCTGTACCCACTCCGCCGGCGCGAGAACCTTGGCGTAAAGAATCTCGTACACGCGGCGTACGTCACCGTCGGCACCGAGGCTGCGATCCGACGCCGGTACGATCCCGACCGGCAGGAAGCCGAGGCGCTCGGCGATCACCTGCTGATGTCGCGACTTCAGGGTTGCATAGTACTCGAGAAGCTCCGCGCCCATGGCGCGCCCGAACGCTTCCAGCAAGCGAGGGCCGAGCAACCCAAGCGGCAGCGAACGGTGTTCGAGCGCCACGGCCCCGACGCCGCCGGCGAGGGAATTTTCGCGCTTCTCGAGGGTCAGCGCCGCCACGATCTCGCCTCCGTGTCGCGCCACCAGCGCCAAAAATGGCCGGTCTGCCGTGGTCCCTCCGAGATGGACGTCGGCGGCGTAGAACGCGGGTTGCAAGTGCTGCCCGGCCGAGCTGACGGCGATCTCCGGGAAGGATCCGGCGAGGAAGGTTACCAAGGCCGGCACGTCGCCGCGCGTTGCCTGCGCCAGCTGGTACCCGGGCGGCCCCTCGAAGGCATCCAGAACGCTTGCAACGTTCCAACGCAACGTCACGGACTTCGCGGAGCCCACGGAACGTCCACGACCTGTCGGTGGGCGTTCTCGTGGCGGGCGAGCACGAAGAGCAGATCGCTGAGCCGGTTCAGGTAGATGATCAGCTCGCTGCGCGGAGGCGCGTCGGTCAGAGCGAGCACGGCGCGTTCGGCGCGTCGGCAGACGGTGCGGGCCACGTGGAGAGCGGCGGCGCCGGTGGTGCCGCCGGGGAGCACGAAGCTCTTGAGGGGTGGGAGCCCGGCGTCGGCGGTGTCGATGGCTTGCTCGAGCACTGCGCTGTCGGCCGCCGAGATGAGCTGCATCTTCATGCTTTCTTCCTTGCCCGCTACGCAGGCGAGCTCGGCGCCAAGCACGAACAGCTCGCTCTGCACCCGCGCGAGCACCTCGTCGGAGAATGCGGAAAGCCCGAGCGCACGCGCCAGGCCAATGGCCGCATTGAGCTCGTCGACGGTGCCGTAGGCCTCGACGCGCTCGCTCGCTTTATTGACGCGAGCCCCACCGAACAGTCCGGTGGTCCCGTCGTCGCCAGTCTTCGTATAGAGCTTCATGGGTAGGGCGGGGAGCTTGGCAGAACTCACGTCCAACGTCACCCCCGCTGCCCACCCTTCCGCTCCGTCATCGAGTCTGCAACGCGATCTGGCTGCAGCGTTCCATGGCGGCCATGACGTCACGCACCAGGTCGAACATCTTCTGATCATTCTGCTTCAGCTGGTCGATGTCGGACTTGAGGCTCCCTTCGCTGCGCCGCAGCGCGCCGGCCCGGGTCTCCTCGACCTTGGCTTCGACGTCGTAATCGGCAGCGCCCTTGTTCATCCACGCCACGACCCCCTTCGTGCCGCTTTCGCGTAACGTCTCGACCGCTTTGGCGCCGGCCTCTTGGGCCTTGTTCAACGGCTTGACCATCCCGTCGAAGCCTGCACCCATCGAGATCACTCCGCCCGCCATCGTACTCGCACCCTCGATCAACCCCGCTGCCAAGGTGCGGCTAGCCTTTCCACGCAGAGCCTCCACTTGCGCTTGCTCCGCCTTGGTGGCCGTGACGTCCGCGGTTGCTTCGAGCTTTTTCTTCATTTGCCGGTCCGCCTTCGACGTTTCCAGCATCATCTTCAGAAGCTCGAAAGTGCCCTCGACGGGGGCGTATTCGGGAGCCACCATCAGCTCCTTGTTTCGTGACTCGCTCTCCGAAGACTTGGGCGCTGCAATGGCCTCCTGCTGCGCAAGTCGGGCGCGTTCGCTTGGACCGACGGTGTTCATCTGCAGTGATGCGTTGACATTCATGCTCGTATCCCTCCTCCACTAGCTGCTCGTTGACCGCGTTCCTGGATGCCAATCGCGTCCACCAGGGCGGACTGGCTTTTCTCGTACACCTGCACGATGTCCGCCATCTGCTCGACGCTTCGATGAACGTCCGTGCTCGCCTGCGCAGCGCCGCCTCGTGCCTGCATCGTGTCCGCCTGCAGCATCTCGAGGGCCGCGGCGTACTTGCTCTGCATGATCGTGGCGCCGCCGTCGGCCACCTTGCCGGCGCCGTCGATGACGCGGCCCAGCGAGTTGAGCGTGTTGACCTTGTCGGCGATCTGGACGGCCTGGGCCGCCGTCCCCATGGATCCGATACCTGCCGTTCCTACCGCCGCGACGACCGACGCTCCGATCGACAAACCGAGCTGCAGGTTCTCGCTGAGCCCCAGCTCGTCGCCGAGCTTGCAATCGTCCATTGCCGCAGAAGTCGCCATCGCTACGCAGACCGCCGCGCACACCGCGATGGCAAAGGCGCCGCCCGTCAGCGCCGTTGCGCACGCGGCGCAGGCCACGGCAACGGCTTTTCCGTAGAGTTTTGCGACCGAGCCGAGGTCCTTCCAGAATTGCGGATTGGCCACGTCGAACGAGGTGCCGAGGTCCTTTTTCAGACCGGACACGAGGCCTGCAACTTTCAGATGAGCGACGTTTGACACGGCGTTGGAGACGAGGCTCTTGAGGCCCTTGAAGAGGCCACCGTGCTTTTCCTGCTTCTTCGCTTCGGCGGCCTCCTTCTTCTGTGCCGCGTCGAGTTTCTTCAAGAGCAGCTTGCGCTGGCCGGCGTGACTGCGCACCGAGCCGCGTTGCGCCGCCGCGTCGCTTTTTCCTTGCTCGGCCGTAAGGGCGTACATCAACGAGAGGGCGTCGTTGTCTTCTCCCGCCGCGTCTGGAGGTGGCAGAAGACTCGCATTGTCGCGTTGAGCGGGAACCGAACGCGCGCTCGCGTCAGCGTACCGAGAAGTAGCAGCCGTGGCCGCCGATCCGTGCACTGCGGCGGTCATCGGGCTTGCTCCTCGGCTTCGACGACTTCGAGCAGCTCGTCGTCCGCATGCTCACGAGCCTGGGCCAGCATGAAGTCGGCGGCTTCTTCGTCGCCACCGTGCTCGACGAGGAGCCTGTAGGCTGCAAGCTCGCACCGTGCGCCGCGCGCCAGCACGAAGCTGGCGCTGCGGTACACCTCGATGGCGACCTCGGGCTGGTCCACCTGCTCGTGGCAGACGCCGAGGCCGAGCCAACCGCGCTCGTCGCCCGGAGCGACCGTGATCATGGTGCGGAAGATGGATGCTGCGCGCCGCGGATCGCCGGTTTGCAAAAGGTGGTGTGCCGTGCGGTAGAGAGCCGCGACTCCGTTGGTGTACGTCTGGGGGTCCATCTCTTCACCGGATGTTCTGAACGACGCCTTTGACGGCTTCGTTCAGGCTGTTGACGAGATTGGAGGTCATCTGCAGCGCCTGGCTGCGTTTCGACACGATTGACTGGATGCTGATCATCGAAGTCTCGTTGTCGCTGCGGAGCGCGTCGGAAGCATTGTCCACCGAGGACGTGAAGTCCTTGGCTTCCTGCGTACTGAATCCGTCCTTCATTTTGTCGCGCAACTGCGCGATGGTCTCCTTGAGCTCGGGATGATCGTTTTCCATCTTGGTGAGCTGCTTGTCGATACTCGGCTCACCGTTGGGACCATCCGCCGTCGTCAGGCCGTCGGATATTCCGGCCGATTGGTCCTTCAGCACTGAGTTCGCGATGTCGCTCAGCTTGCCGAGGCCTGCCAGTGAGCTGTTGCGAGCCTTCTGGTCGTTCATCTTGGTGCGAAGCTGCGAGTCGAGACCTTTCATCGTTTGCTCGCACTGCATGATCAGCTCCTCGACCGAGAGCGGTACGAAGTCTGGCTCGAGGGGTCGAATGCTCACGTTCAACTGCTGGGCCATGACCGAGCTGATTAGCTGGTCGGGTCGAAAACTGAGGTTGGGTGTCGTCATGATGGATCTCCTTGGGTCGTGAATCAGGCGCGTGAGTGAAAGTTGGTGTGGAGCGGGACTGCAGTGCTGTCGGACCGCAGCGCCGCGAGCTCCACGAGAACGTCCGGGTCGAGCGACAGCTCCACGTCCCCCAAGGCGAGGAGCTGCGCGTGGGCGTCGGCCCACTCGGCATCTTGTTTGGTCAGCTCGGCTTCGATGGCCGTGAGCTGGGCGCATGTATCTTGCATGGGCTTTCTCCGGGTCGCCGACCCGAGGAGCCGGGACGCTTGCGACCCTTTCCCATCGTCCGTCCCACCAGGGCGTTGCGTGAAATCGCATGACCACACCGAAACGCAAAAAGCCCCCCGGTCGCTGGGACCGAGGGGCTTTTTGCCGTGACTGCGAAACTCAGGCTTCAAACATCTTCGCGACGTCTGCCTGCAGATCTTCTTCTTTCATGTTCTTCGCCAGGGCCAGCTCTTTCATGAGCAAGCTGCGGGCCTGGTCGAGCAAGCGGCGCTCGCCGAAGCTGAGGTCCTTGTCGAACTTGAGCCGGTACATGTCGCGCATGACCTTCGCTACCTCGTAGGGCGAGCCGCTGTTGATCATCTCGGTGTAGGCGCGGAAGCGGCGGCTCCACGGGTGCTCGTTCACGGCAACCTCCTTGGCGCGCATCGTGTCGAGCACGCTGTCGGCCTGGCTGTCGCTCATGATCGGGCGCAGGCCCGCGTTGCCGGTGGCATTGGTCGGGACCATGACCTTTTTGGTCAGATCGTCGAGGATTCGCAGGACGTAGAACTCGCCTTTCGTTCCGCCGATCTCGCGGGTTTCGATGGCGATGACCTCGCCCACGCCATGCCGCGGGTGCACGGCCTTGTCGGCGATGGCGAGCGTGAGCTTGTCTGGCGTCTGCGTGTCGAGATGCTGCATCTGGCGGAGCAGCGGTGGGCCCGGCGGCCGAGGCGGCTGCGGGATGATGGTGGCCGGCTTCGGCGGCGGCGGCGGCGGCGCCGGCGCGGGCGCCGACAGCGTGTTGCTCGGCTTGGGCGCCGCCTTGGGAGGGGCAACGCGACGAGTGGAAGGAGAAGCCGCGGGCGCCATGGGGCGGGCGGCAGGGGCCGGCTTGGCGGCCACGCCAAGGGCCTTGGCGCTCCGCGGCGGCAGTGGAATGCTGCCCGGCCTGAGCGCGGCCTTGGACGCCGGGGCCGGAGGCGCCTTCTTGGCGGTGGGCTTGGACATGGGCGCCGGCTTGCTGGCCTTCGCCGCCGAACCAGGCGGAGCTGTCTTGGCAGAACCGGTCTTCGACGGGGCCGGCTTCGGTGCGGGCTTTTTGCTCGATGCTTTGGCCGCGGTCTTCGAGGCTTTGGGCGCCGGCTTTTCGGCGCTGGCTTTGCCTTTTTTCGTCGCGTCGCTCACGCTGGTCGTCTTCGCCTTGCCGTTTTTCTTCACGCCCGTTTCGCTTTCTTGCGCCAGGAGCGTCCGCATACGCAGACACGCCCTTTGCGGGCCCGCCTCCTACTCTACTCTGCTCCTCCGGTCAATCGACTCGTTGTCGGCCGAGATGTCCAAGTGTTGGAACTTGCTCCGCTAAATATCGTGTAGTGACCACAAAAATGCGTCGGCCCCCATGCCGGAGCAACGGAGGCCGAGAAGGGTCGCGAGCGACCTGCTGCGGCTGGGTCAGGGGACCCGGATGGTCTGCATGCCCCACTCCCCGAGCGAGCAGATGGCGCGATCTTGTTCGAAGAGCACGTCCGACGTGTAACCCCAACCGCGCAAGGTTTGCTCGGTCACCAGGGTCGCGCTGGGCGTCGCCGTGTCGTAGATAGCCAGACCGCGTTGCGTGTAGAGCGCAACCTTGTTGCCGCGCGCTGCGAGCGGCCACTGGGCGTCACCGGTGAGCTGACTCTGCAGTGCGAGAGTGCCGGCGCGGATGCCGCCGAGCACGAACAGGCCACCCTGATGGATCGGTGCCGGCATCTGGCCGTCGCGGGTCATGGCCGCGTCGTAGTCGTACACGGGATAGTGCGTAACGTAGATGCGGTCGTCGGCAATCTTGAGACCGCCGAGCTGCTGCGACGGCGGCGTGAACGTGTTGCGGAGGGTCACCGTGTCGTTCTGCAGATCGGACAGCTTGAACTGCCGGGTGATCAGACTGCACTGGTTGTGCTCGTAGTCGAACCAGCGCACGCCGCCGACGCCGTTTTCGTAGCACTGCGCGTAGTCGGCGGCGGGCAGCACGCTGCGCGTGTAGTCGACGGTGACGATGCGGCCGGTCTCGTCGTCGCTCAGCAGCAACGAGCCAGGCGTGTTGACCGACACCTCACGCACCGGGGCGTCTCCCGCGAGATCGATGCGGTCGACATAGAACTTCACCTTGCCGGCCGTGGTCGGCGATTCGCGCCAGCGCGACGTAAGCACCTCGGTGCCGCGGACGATCAGCGGGAACGTGCCTTTGCTGTCGCCGAGAACGATGGGCGTGGCGACGGCGGGCGCTGCAGTCGAGAAGTCCACCACGTGCAGCTTGCGGTGCACTCGGGTCTCGTACGTGGGGTTGCCCATCGCGTCCTTTTGCTCGAGGTACTCCCACTGGTTGTCGAGATACGCGAGCTTGTTGCCGACCTGCACCATGCTCTCGCCGTCGCTCAGCAGGGAGCCGCCGTAGTAGCTGTAGTAGCCAAAGCCGTCGAAGAAGCCCATTCCGCCGCCGTAGGATCCGTAGCTGTCGTCACCGAGCTGCACGCTGGTCTTGGAAACGAGCTTCGGGTCGAGTGGGTTGCTCGCATCGACCACGCCGAACACGAGCTTCATGCTCGGCTTTTCGTTGGCGTAGCTCCACACCGGCACACTGACGACAACCTGGTTGCCCATGACGAACAGACGCGCGCTGTACCATTGCGCCCAGCTGGACGCGTTGCCGCTGCACGACTCCGGCGTCTGATCGGCGAGTGACGCGAGCGACAGCTTGCCGCTGACGGCTGCGTCGTCTGCGCCTTCGTACGGCGTGAGCGACAGCATGACTTCGCTCGTCCACCAGTCGTTGGTGATCGACGCGATCTGATCGCCGACGCGGGTGAGACGAAAGGCGGGGTTCGACAGGTCCAGCTCGCTGGTCTTGGTGGGCGCGTCGTGCTTGCTGATGTCGAAGCTCGTGACGTTCCGATCCGACATCGCGAGCAGGCGGTCATTCGCGAGGAGCGCGCGCCGCGGCTGGCCGTATTGCGGTGCGATGCCGCGCGCCGTGATGTGGTCGTGGCTGTAGTCGATGAGCTGGATGCCGCTCTGCGGCTTCGAGCAGGCGCCGTCGTTCCAGCTGCCGTAGCTGGCGAAGGGAACCAAGATGAGCCCCTTTTCGTCGAGGACCTGCACCGACTTGTGGATGCGATCCGAATCTTCGGCGTACTGCCCGCCTCCCGTGCCGAACTCCACGCGCTCGAGCATCACCGGGCTGTCGAGGTCGGTCACGTCGAAGAGGGAGACGGCAAGCTTCGAGCTCCAGTTGGTCTCGGCGAAACCGAAGCCCACGAGTCGATCGCCGCGCGGCTCCATGTGGGTGATCCAGCCAGGCATGTGCAGCTCGCCGGCCTGGCGCGGATGCGCGGGATCGGAAAGGTCGATGGTGAACAGCGGATCGCTTTGCTCTGCCGTGATCGCGTAGCCGCGCGTGCCGTCGAAGCGCACGCTGCGCAGCGACTCGGGCGCCGGCAGAATCAGCTCGGTGCTGCCGAGGGGCGTGA
>JAYUXI010000332.1:0-1510 GCA_043753085.1 Myxococcales bacterium
GCCGAGGCCGCTCTGTTCGTGCGGCTGCGCGTGATGCCGCGGGACGGTGGACCCGACTTCGCGGTGGGCGAGCCGCCGGAGCTCTTGCTGGCGCCGAGCGGCTCGGCCCTGGGCAGCGTGCGCCGCAACCTGCCCGGCGAGCGGCGCGCGCTCGATGCCTTGTACGTGCACTGCCCCAGCCTGCACGACTTCGAGTCGCAGGACGAAGAGCTCCGGGGCGATCTCGGCCTCGGCCTCGGCCTCTTGGCGGAGCTTGCCAAGCTGGCACGAACGGAATCATTTCCGCGTGTCGTCGTCACCTGGCGGCGCGGCAAACCGCTGACGTTGCATGCCTTGCAGGCGCCGGCAACGCAGGTACGTTTTGCGCTGCGCGGCAACACGCGCTGGTTCTCGGTCGAAGGCACGGTTCGACTCGACGACGGCCGCCTCGTACCGATGCAGCAGCTGCTCGAAGCGATGGATCGCGCGCGCGGCCGGTTCGTGGAAGTCGCCGAAGACGAGTACCTCGAGCTGGCCGCCGATCTGCGCGAGACGCTCGAGAACCTGGCGCTGGCACGCCGCCTCGGCGCCAAAAAGCAGGTACCCGGCGCGCTGGTGCCCGCGCTCGAAATCTGGACGCGCGGCTTCGATACGACCTGGGACGCCGCGCTACAACCACGCCGCGCGCTCCCGACCGAGGACATCGCAATACCGGCCGAACTGCGCGCGACGCTGCGCGACTACCAGATCGAGGGCTTCGAGTTTCTGGCACGACGCGCCGGCAGCGGCGGCGGCGCGATCCTGGCGGACGACATGGGTCTGGGCAAGACCATCCAAACGCTGGCCCTGCTGCTCGCGCGCAAAGACGGCCCGGCGCTCGTCGTCGCCCCGACCAGCGTGCTCCACAACTGGCAGGCCGAAGCGCGCGCGTTCGCGCCATCGTTGCAGGTGCGGCCGTTCGCGCACGGAATCGAAGCGGGCCCGGGCGACGTGGTGCTGATCTCGTACGGCATGCTGGCCCTGCACCACGCCGCGCTGAAGGACCGCACGTGGAAGACGCTCGTCTTCGACGAGGCCCACGCGTTGAAGAACCCCGCCACGTTGCGCTGGAAGGCCGCGCGCGCGCTGCGAGCCGACGCGTGCGTCGCGCTGACGGGCACGCCGGTCGAAAACCACGTCGGTGAGCTGCACGCACTTTTCGACGTCGTCGAGCCCGGCATGCTCGGCTCGCGCACCACCTTCCGGCGGATGATTGCAGTGCCGATGGCTCGCGGCGAGCGCCGCGCCGCAGCCTTGCTCCGGCGCCTGGTGCGCCCCGTGATCCTGCGCCGCACCAAGGGCGAGGTGCTCACCGAGCTGCCGCCGAAAACCGAGATGGTGCGAATGGTGGCAGCGAGCCCGGAGCACCGTGCGTTCTACGAAGCAGTCCGCTTGCGCGCGTTGGAACGAATGCAGAATGCACGGGCCATCCCGCAGACGGGACGCGGCAAGGCCAACCTCGAAATCCTGGCCGAGCTTACCCGGTTGCGCC
>JAYUXI010000333.1:0-1510 GCA_043753085.1 Myxococcales bacterium
CAGGTCCAGAAACTGACGCGAGCCGAGGTGGACGAGCGAGGAGCTCGAGTATCCGCCGAGGGTGGTGGGCAGCGGCGTGTAGCCGCTCGACGTGGCGGACGGAGCGACCGCAGCCACGGTCTCGCGGGTGCCGTCGATCATCGGAACCTGAGCTTCGTTCAGCGCGCCCAGCAGCCCGGCGTGTCCGCCGAGGTCGACGAAGACGGACTGGCCCTGAAAGCCATAGCGTCCGGCGCTGCTGCCGTTGCTCAATTCCGTGCTGTAGCTTCCGTCGGCCAGCACGACGCGTGCAATGATCGAGTAGCGATCGCCGACGGTGGGCGTGAGCAGCACGCGGCCCAGCGCGCGCGGACCAAGTGCGAACGGGGCTTCGGCACTGGGCTCGCTCGCGGAGCCGGCGAAGGCGCCGTCGTCGGGGCGGGTGAGCTCGACGCGGCCGGCGAGCGCCACGTCGCGCGTGTTGCGGATCTCGACCACGGTCTCCAGTGCACCGGGGAGTACTTCGTGGGACTCGACCTTGATCGGAAACTCGGGCGTCGTCTGCGCCCATGCCTGAGTGGAAACGGCCAGCGCCGCGAGCATGGGCAGCATGCGCGCCCTCACGCTGCGCTCTCCTTCAGCTTTGCTTCCACGTCGGGGCTGCGCTTGGGTACGGCGGCGCAGACGTCTTCGATGACGTGGTCGGTGGTGATTCCCTCGGCCTCGCCTTCGAACGTGCGCACCAGGCGGTGGCGAAGGACGGGCTTGGCCACACGCAAGAGATCGTCGAAAGCGACGTGACCGCGCCCATCTTGCAGGGCCATGGCCTTGCCGGCCAGCACCAGGGCTTGCGCCGCGCGCACGCCGGCGCCGAAGCGCACCGCGCGTTTCACCAGCGCCGGGGCCGCTCGGTTCTCGGGATCAGTGGCATGCACGAGGCGCGCAGCAAACCGGAGGATCTCGGGAGCCGCGGTGACCGCGCGGCACGCGGCGCACCAGGCGCGCACGTGATCGGCCGTGACGATGGCGTTCACGGCTGCGCGCGCAGTGGACGTGGTGCGCGACAGCACGTCGCAGAGCTCGTCTTCGGTCGGATTGGGCACCAGGATCTTCAGCAAAAAGCGGTCGAGCTGGGCTTCGGGCAGCGGGAACGTGCCCTCCATCTCGATCGGATTTTCGGTGGCGAGCACCAGAAACGGCGGCTCGAGCGCGTGCTTGTGACCGGCCAGCGTGACGCTGCGTTCGCCCATGGCCTCGAGCAGCGCGCTCTGCGTCTTCGGCGTAGCGCGGTTGATCTCGTCGGCGAGAAGCAGCTGCGCGAACACCGGGCCCTTCTGCACGGTGAAGGTGAGGCCGCGGCGCCGCTCTTCCGGATCGGTGACCAGGATGGTGGTGCCGGTGACGTCGCTCGGCATCAGATCCGGCGTGAACTGGATGCGCGAGAACTGCAGGCTGGTGCACTCTGCAAGTGTCTTGACCAGCAGCGTCTTGCCGAGACCGGGGGCGCCCTCGAGCAAGACGTGGCCCTCGG
>JAYUXI010000334.1:0-1509 GCA_043753085.1 Myxococcales bacterium
GGCGGTTGGTTGCAGCGGATTCGCCCGAGATGGTCGCTGGCCTTCTCGATTTGATCGAGAGCACCCTGCTTGCCGAACCCTGGAACGAGAAAGGCTCGACCCGTTTTCGGCAGCGTGGCATCTGTAGCGTCGAGTCGGAGCTCGCGACCTCGTCGGTGTTCTTGCTTCGGGAATGCACCAGCTTGGCCGAGAGCGATGTCGCGCGCCTGCTGGCCATGCTCGCGGTGCGCGTCGCCGCCGACGCGGAGCTGACGTTGACGTCGACGTTGGCGGAGAACATCGCACGTGTGTTGCACCAACGTTTCCCGGAGCGCTTTCCCAAGCCGCAGAAAGACTCCGAAACCAATCGTCTGCAAAATCCGCAGGACTTCGTCAGCGAAGGGGCGCTCGGAGCCGGGTGACGTCATCGGCGCCGTTCGTCGAGCCGCTGTGGTGTTACCAAGGTGCTGGGCGGCGAAGGCGGCGGCGGGTGGTGGTGGTGGTGGCATGAAGTTCAGGAAGCCATTGGCGCCGAACACCACGAAGACGAGGCCGAACAGGACACGGGCCACGACGGGCAGCCACTTGGAAACGAGAGACATGGGAGCTCGTTCTGCAGCGCAGCTGCGCTGCCTGCGGAATGCTCTCACCGAACTTCGTCGTCACATATGCACTAGTCGGGAATGCGCTATCCTGGTTTGCAGCCATGGCAACAATTGATCTGAACCGCGCAGCCACGTTCGTCCGTGTCGTCGCTGCGGCCCTCGAAGAAGAGGCCCGCGCGGCCTCGTCCGCGTGACCGCTCCCTCCGAGATGGGCACTTGCCTCGACCGGCATCTTACCGCGTTCCGTGTAGAATGCTGGGATATCCGGATCGACGCGACAAGACCACGTGGGATCTCGAAGGGCCGAACGGGCCGAACCGCGTGGTCGTGCACGGCAGCATGATCGGTGACGGCCTCGGCTTCGTGATGGGCGCGGTGGTGGCCGGCGCTGGCATCGGGCTCGTGCCCATTTCGCGCGCCAAGGAAGTGGAAGCCGAGAACCTCGTCGTGCGCGTGATGCCCGAGTACTCGACCAAGGGCGCCGACTTCTCGGTGGTGGTCACGTCGCGGCAGATTCCGCAGCGCGTCACCCTCTTGCGCGACTTCCTGGTACAGGCGCCGCCCGACTCACCCCGACGGCCTCAGCGCCACCATCGTGAAGCTGGTGGCCGAAGCCGCCGCCGAATGAGCGCCCCGCACTCGCGAGCGAAGCGCTGCGATGCAAACGTCGGCGCAGCCGGCGACAGAGGCTGAGCCCACATGCTGTTCGGAGCGTTGGTTTTCTTCACGGCCCCCTTCGTGCACGCGTCGCCGTGGCTCGCGGCGCGGCTGTTCGAGAGCTTTGCGCGCAGCGAATGGGAGAGCAAGCTCGACCTCGCGCAGGCCGCGGCGCGCACGCCGTCGGTCGAGCGCGCCGCGCTGTATCTCCTGCACGCGGAAGACGAAGCGCGACACACCCGCATGTTCCGCAAACGCGCCAGCGAGC
>JAYUXI010000335.1:0-3986 GCA_043753085.1 Myxococcales bacterium
GGCGCGGTCGTGCCGCTGACGCACTGGCCCGAGTCCCCGGCGGTTGCCGACCTCGCCACGCGCGACGCCAAGCACGCGGCCGTGGTGGCCGACCTGCGCGGCTTGTCGATCACCGAAGACGGCGGAGTCACCTGGCGCGAGATCGCCACTGGGCGCACGCCCTTCGGGGTGCGCGCCGACGCGGGTGGGTACCTGGTGCGCGGTCGCAACGGCAGCGACGAACGCGAGCTCACCTGGCGCATCGACGTCCACGGTGAGATCCGCGGTGAGGTCGGCGACGTGCTCGCTACGCCGGCAGAGCCTGCCACGAGCACGCGCGCGTTCGCCACGGGCGGCTGGGAGCGCGTGATTACGCAGGGCTACGAGGATGCAGCAGGGCGGCTCGTGGTGCTCGATCACGGCATGCTGGAGATCTACCGCAAGGCGGACGGCGCGCTTCTGGAGCGCAGCATGGTCGGTGACGCACGCGACGTGTGTCGATCGGTCCACTGGCCGTCCACGAAATCCGGCGCGGACCCGGGATTTGCCTGCCTCGGGCCGCGCGGCACCACGCTTTGGCGGGTCGGCGAGCGAGTGGCCACGGAGGTGCTGCGGCTGCCGGGCGGGCGGCGCGTGTGGTCGTCGGAGATCGGCGCGTTGGCGGTCGAGGGACCGTGCGAGGGCGCAAGCCTCACGGCGGGCATCACCACGCTCTGCGTCTGGGGCCGCCAAGGCGCCACGCCGACCACGGTGCGCCTGCAGGGCGCCAATCCAGACGACATGGTGGTGCCGTTGCGAGACGGCAGCGTGGTGGTCTTGCGACCGCCGTCGGGCCCCCGCCATGCCCGCCGTCCCGCAGAGCTGTTTGCGGGTACACAGGGATACGTGCGCGGGATGCCGCTGCAGCCGGGGGCACTCAAGGCCGACGTGGCGGAGATGCTGGCCGAAGGCCATTGGCACTCCGACGTCGAAGCCCTCGACGCCGGCGAGATCGCCCTGTGGGTCGAGCACGACGCGCGCCTCGTGGGTGTTCGCGTGCGTGCCGACGGTCACGTCGAGGTGGGCCCGCGCAGCGCAGTCGCGGCCGTGCACCGCACCGCGGGGCTGCGCGCGCTGTCGTGGTCACCGGGTGGCGCCGGCTTCGAGTCGCTGGACGGCGGCATGCACTATACACAGATCGGACTGCCGGCGTCGGACTTCGCCCCGGCCGCGGAACGACCCAAGGCCGGCGCGACCGGCGGCGCCGCGGCGAAGCTCCCCGTCGATGCCGGTTGCACGGCGATCGGCTGCGTGATGCCGACCCTCGTGCGCCTGGGGTGGGGCGCCGAGGCCGCGCGCGCCAGCGAGCCAGAGCTCCCAAAACAAGCGCCCAGCAACGCCCGGGTGTCGGCGCGACTCGCGCTGGCCTGCGCGCTCCTGTCGCGCACGAACGACGACCCCAAACCCACTTTCGCGCGCCCCACGCGGAGACCGACTTCCTTGCGCGTCCTGCCCTCTTCGACAGGCGCAAACGGCAGCGTCGGCGCCACGCCGTTCTTCGGCACGAAACCGCCCACGCCGCGCGGCGAGCAAGTGCTGCAAGGCTGGGACACCGTCGACCTTGCCGACAAGCGTCCTTCCACCTTCGCCGGGCGCGTGTACCTGTGGGGCGCATCCGCGCTGGGTCCGGATCTTGACGCGGGCTGGCAGTGGCGCTGGTACGACGCGCGGGCCCACGCCGTCCATGCCACCGCGATCACGCGGCCACCCGACGAAGTCTCGGTCCAGCACCAGCTGCAGAGCAGCATGAGCTCGCGCGCTTCGTGGTCCATCGTCGTCTCGGCCGATCCACGCCGGGCCGTGGGGCTCCGCAGCGACGGCACCCGCACGTCGGTGTTCGCACTCGTCGACGACGAGGTGCCCTCTGCCATCGAGCTCGAGGACGGCTCTCCGTTCGGCGTGCTCGACGCCGCCATCGCCGCACCGGGCGACCGCACCATTCTCGCCGGAGCGGTGGGAAATCCGGCGGGCACCGCGATCTACCTGGGGCGCGGCGGACGCGCCGAACGGGTCGCGACCGTTGCGCGGGTCGGCGTGCAAGGCAAGCCGACCGCCGCATTGCTGGGGCTCCACACCGACGGCGTGCGCATCGCCATCCTGGCCGCGGATCAAGACGTGGCTGCACGTCTCGACTCCGCCTTCTACCTGCGCGAGGCGTACCCCGCCGAAGGCCCGATCCGCCGCTTCGGCTCCGGGGGCACGCTGCGAGCGTGTGCTCCCGAGACCAACGGGTTCGAGGCCTGGACCAAACTCGAGCTCGGCAGCGACATCCTGCTGCAGGGCAGCGCTCACAGCGTGCACCTGCAAAGCCCGACCCGCGCGCGGCTGCGCTTCGGCGACGACGGCTCCCTCTGTGTGGCCGAGGCAACCTCGGACGTCGACGGAGTGGCTGCCGGGTTGCTCGCAACCCTGCCGCCGACGAAGGTCGTGGCAACCGGCGCAGTGCCGCTCACCGTGGCGCACGGCGGTTGGCACCATGCACTTTCGTGTGGACAATCCGCCAAGGACTAGCGGGAAGCACAAACGGAAAGCGCCCACGCAAAGGGGCCGGGGGGGCAGCCTCTCTTCACGCAGGCGCCCTTACATATCCACGATCCGTGCCAGGCCAGTGGGTGCCGGTTTGCGCAGGCAATTGCGGCTGAGCCGCACTGAAAGTATGCAAAATTGCAATTCTTGCGATTGCAATGGTGCAATCCGTACCCAGCACAGCCGCGGTCAGGGTGGCAGGATCTGCAACGTTTCGGGGTCGTAAATGAGCACGTCGTCGCCCTTCAGCTCTACCTCGAAGGTGCGCTGGTCGTCGCACAGGTTGCGGGGACGCACCAGCTCACCGGTGTGCAGCGAGAACGCGTAGCCATGCAGCGGGCAGACGATGCACGCGTCGGGTGTGACGGGCCCGTTGGCCAGGCTGGCGCCGGCGTGGTTGCACGAATCCTCGATGGCAAAAACCGCGGCGCCCAGGCGCACCACGACGATGTGGAACGGCGGATAGGGCAGGCGAAGCGGCTCGCCAGGCACGAGGGCTGCGAACGACGTGGTGGCGACCAGGCGACGGCGAAACTCGCGCCGGGTCATGGCCCGAAGATGTCCAGGCTGGCGCCGTTCATGGCGGCCGGGGCGTCGAGCGCTGCGTAGACGATGACGGCGGCGACTTCTTCGGGCTGCATCTGCGGGGGAAAGCCACTGCCTTTTAGCATCTGGGTGTCGGTCGAGCCGGGCAGCACCGAGAGGGCCTGGAGCCCGGTGCCGCGCAGCTCCTCGGCGAGTGCCTTGGTGAAGCCGACCACGCCCCACTTCGAAGCGCAGTAAGAAACGTGCTTGGCGGTGCCGAAGGTGGCCGAGATGCTGGCCACGTTGACGACGCGACCGCGGCCCGCCGCCAGCATGGTCTCGAGCAGCGAGCGCGTGACGTAAAAGGTGGCGTCGAGGTTGATGGACACCACGGCGCGCCACTGCTCCACCGAAGTGGACACGAGCGGCGCGCGGTGGACGACGCCTGCGTTGTTGACGAGCGCGCGCGGCGCGCCGCAGGCCAGCTGAATGGCTTTGCTTGCAGTCTGCACGGCTTCGGGATCGGCGACGTCGCATGGGTACACGTGCGCAACCACGCCGCGCTGTCGGCAAGCCACCGCCACGGCTTCGAGGTCGGCGGCGCTCCGCGCCAGCAGCGCCACGTCGAATCCGCGCTCCGCAAACGCGACGGCGGTGGCGCGGCCGATGCCGCGGCTGGCCCCGGTGATGACGATGGTGCCTTTCACGACGCGAACACCGAGTCGGGGACGGGACCGTGCGACGTCGTGGTTTCGACGCGACTGCCGTGCGCACGCTCGCCGCGAACGCGCATACAGGCATGGGCCAGGCGGATGCGCACCACGACCCAGCGTGGCGCGAGTGCTTCGGCCAGAACCGACACGATCTCTTGCCCGAGGGTTTCCTGCAGCACGAGCCGACGCGCGGCCGTCTCGACC
>JAYUXI010000336.1:0-3984 GCA_043753085.1 Myxococcales bacterium
TCCGTGGGCTGACTCTCTTCTTCGTGCTCTTCGGAGCCAGCGTGGGCGCGTGCGCCAACGGCAACGAGCTGGTCGAAGCGGACGACGACGAGGAGATCGCGGTGGACGGCGCCGTCCGTCCGGCCGGCAGGGATGCCGGCCGGGATGCAAGGGCGGCGTCTTCGTCGTCCAGCGGCAGGTCCGGCAGCGGCAGCTCTTCGGGCGACGAAGAGTCGAGCAGCAGCTCCTCGGGCGGGGGGAGCTCGAGCTCGGGCGGGGGGAGCTCCGGCGGCTCGAGCTCGGGCGGCTCGAGCTCGGGCGGCTCGAGCTCGGGCGGCTCCAGCTCGGGCGGCTCGAGCTCCGGCGGCTCGAGCTCCGGCGGCACTGCGGCGTCTTGCGAGGATGGCCTCGTGATCAACGAAGTCCAGCTCGCTGCAGCGAGCGGATCGGGCGCTGCGGCCACCGAGTTCGTCGAAATCTACAACCCGGGCGACTGCGCTGCCGACTTCGGGCTGCTCAAGCTCGAATACCGGTCCGCCAGCAACAACGCCGGCTCGGCCGGATTCACCGGCGCCATCACCATTGCGGCTGGCGGTTACGCCGTGCTCGGCAGCGCCGACTACGTTGGCACCACGCAGGGCACGCTCGTCAGCGGCCTGGCAGCGGCGTCGGGGCAGCTCGGCATCGTGCGCAAGACCAACCGCGCGCTGATCGACGGCGTGGCCTGGGGCAGCGTGGCGACCGGGATGTACAAAGAGGGTGCAACCTGCACGGCCTCGGCGGGCGGGCAGAGCATGGCGCGGACTCCGAACGGCGCCGACACCGACAACAATCAGGCCGACTTCGGCGTCGACGCTACGCCTACGCCCGGCGCAGCAAACTAGCTATGACCTGTTCTGGCCTGCGCACGGTGGCGACTCAATCACCGCCGTGTCGGCCGCCCACTCGGCCGGAGTCTTGCTGGTGATGGCGAGCGCGTGCAGGCCGCCGCGCAGCGCATTGCCGACCGCTTCGTACACTAGCTTGTGGCGCGCCACGCGGCTTTTGCCTTCGAACGCAGACGCCACGATCACGACGCGAAAGTGCGATTCGGCACCCGGCTCGACGGCGTGATTGGCGCTCTCGTCGTGCACCTCGAGGTGAGACGGCGAGAGCGCGCCTTGGATTTGCTGACGGAGCTCGGTAGCGCGCTGCATGGCGACCGGACCTAGCAGGATCAGCCCTAGAGATACGAACGCAGCTTGCGGTGCTGCGAAGGCAGTCGAAGCTTGCGCAGCGCCTTGGTCTCGATCTGCCGGATGCGTTCGCGGGTAAGGTGGAAGGTCTGGCCCACCTCTTCGAGGGTCATGTCACCTGGTTCGTCGATGCCGAAGCGCATGCGCAGGATGCGCTCCTCGCGCGGCGTGAGCGTTTTCAAGAGCTGCCGAGTCTGCTCGCCGAAGCGGGTCTTGGCGAAAGCTTCATCCGGCGAGATCGAGTGGTCGTCCGGGACGAAATCGCCCAGCGAAGCTTCGCCATCGGCGCCCATCGGAGTTTCGAGCGAGACCGGCTCCTTGGCAATGCGCAGGACGGTGCGGACCTTGTCGAGCGGGATGCCGGTCTTCTCGGCCAGCTCGTCTGGCGTGGGCTCGCGGCCGTATTCCTGGACGAGCGCCCGGCTGGTGCGGACCAGCTTCTGCCAGCTCTCGAACATGTGGACCGGGACGCGGATGGTGCGACCTTGGTCGGCGATGGCGCGAGAGATTGCCTGGCGCACCCACCACGTGGCGTAGGTGCTGAACTTGTAGCCGCGTCGATAGTCGAACTTGTCGACGGCGCGCATCAAGCCGATGTTGCCTTCCTGCACGAGATCGAGCAGCTGGAGGCCGCGGTTGGTGTGCTTCTTCGCGAGCGACACCACGAGGCGCAGGTTCGCCTTGATGAGCTCGGCCTTGGCGCGGTCGGCCTGCCGCTTGCCGCGATGCAGCGCCCGGAGCGCTTCGGAGGAGCGCGGATCGTGACGGGCCTCGATGCGCAGACGCTTGACGATGCGCTCGACCACCGGTCGGTCGATGCGGAGTGCTTCCAGCTCGGAGACGACCTTGGTTTGCTCTTTCTCGACCTTGGCTTTGTCGGCCTTGGTCGCTCGGCTGGTGAGTGCCGTGAGCGATTCGGCGCACTTGGCGGCGCGGGTGAAAATCTTGGCGATGCGGACGGCGCTGGCCGGATCCTGGGCCTCTTCGTCGTCGAGGTTGCGGACGAGATCGCGCACGCGGATCTTGCCTTTCCGAATTCCCTCGGCGAGCTTGGCCAGCTCGGACGTCGCAACCAGGCTGCCTACCATGGCCACCAACATCTGGCGCTCGCCCTCCTCCACGCACATGGCCAGCTCGACCTCACCTTCGCGGGTGAGCAGCTGCACCTTCGACATGTGCCGAAAGTAGACATCCACCGACTCGAGTGGCTCGGAGTGACCCGCCGCCGCGGCGGCGGGTGCGAGTGAAGGTGCGTGCGCATGCGAATGCGACGGTGCAGCGAAAGCCTGGGCGGTGGCGGCGGATTGCTTCTTCACTTTTCTCTCCGGCTCTGCCGCCCTGACGGGCTGGCAAGGTAGCGGTAGGATCCGAGGAGCCTGCCGCGACGTGGGTCCGTGGTGGTCCTGGATGGGACGGCGTGGACAGATATAAGGCGGACGCGCAACAAAGTCTCGGCGGTCTGTCAATAGCTATAGTTCACAGCCGGCGAGACGCCCGTTCTTTCCGTAGAACGCGGCGCTTTTTCTGGGAAAGCAGGGCAGTTTTTGGGGTGCGTGAGGCCGTTCGACAAGGGCCCGAACGCCAGTCCAGCGGAGGTGAACGCATGGTCGCGCGGAAAGATTTCCGGCGGGCATACGAATTGTGTTCAGTCACCGAAGCGGCACGGCCGCTCCCGCGACGTTCGCAACCGCTGCAAGAATTCGGCCCGGTCGACTTCGACGCACCCGAGGGAGGCCAGGTGCGGGTTCAGGACCTGCACGTCGAGGAAGTCGAACCGCTGGGCGCGGAGCCGGTCCACCAGATGGCAAAAGGCTATCTTGGACGCGTCGTCGCGCAGGTGGAACATCGATTCTCCGGCGAACGAGGCGCCCACCGCGATGCCGTAAATTCCGCCTACGAGCTCGGTGCCGTCCCAGACCTCGACGCTGTGCGCGAAGCCGTGCTCGTGCAGCAGCGAGTACCCGCGGAGCACCGGAGGTATGATCCACGTGCCAGTGGGGCGTGTGTCACCGCACGCTTTCATGACCGCTTCGAAAGCGGTGTCGTGGGTCACCCGGAACGGGGTCTTGCGCAGGGTGCGGCGCAGGCTCCGCGACCAATGCGGCGTGTCGGCCAGGCTGAACAAGGCTCGGCGCTCCGGCGAAAACCAAAACACGACGTGACCTGGGCGCCCACGCACCCCGTGCGGCCACGGGAAAATTCCTTCGCGGTAGGCGGCCAGCAGCGTTCCGGGGCGAAAGTCGCTGCCCACTGCCACCACGCCTTCGTCGTCGGCGTTCTCCGGCGGCGGAAAGACCACCTCGGTGGGCTCCGGCTCGACGGGGGGAAACGGCGGGCTCACAGCCAGGAGTCTACTGGGTTTGCCCGAGATCGACCGAGTACACGAAGCTGGCCTTGGGCGAACGCAGGACGCGCTCGCGAATGACCGCGTGAAGCTTGGCTTCGCCCGAGTCCGGCGCGGTAAACTGCGTGAGCCATTTTTCGCCGGCGGCCTTGTCGCCCCTGGCTTTGACTTGCAGCACGGCGGTGACGAGCTCCTTGGCAGCGGCCGGGAACTTCGCGGCATCGAGCGAGAAGCAGCCCTTGTCCGTGGCGTTGGCCGCCATCTCTTGCTCGCGGTAGACCACGGCGCCCGACTTGCGCAACATGCCCAGCTGGATCGCCGCGAGCTGACTGTAGTTTCGGGGGTGGCCTGCCTCGTCGAGCATGCCGCGCGAGATGTGCCCGAACGCCCAGGTCAAGTCGCGTACGTGCGCCTCGTCGGCTTCGC
>JAYUXI010000337.1:0-22851 GCA_043753085.1 Myxococcales bacterium
ACAGCAGCTGCCGCAGTCGCAGCGAGTGCACCGTGTCGCGATTCACCCGTCTTCGGCGGCGCCCACTCGCGTCGCCGCCGCCCGGGCCCAGCGGAACGCGGCCATCGCCGCAAGCATCGACGCCACGAACAGCAGCGGACCGCGCTCGAAGCCAGCCGTCGCCACCAGCGCCGGGCCCGGACAGTAGCCGGCGGCGCCCCATCCCGCGCCGAACAACGCCGCGCCCACGAGCAGCGGGCCGTCGACCGTGCGTGCCTTGGGCAGATGAAACTCACGGTCGAGCAGCGGGGCGGAGCGCCGTGCCGCCCAGCGGATCGCGAAAAAGTGAACCGCGATGGCGCCGCCCATCACCAAGGCCAGGCTCGGATCCCAGCTGCCGGTGACGTCGAGGAATGCGATCACCTTCGCGGGATCGGTCATGCCGGAAATGCCGAGGCCGAGTGCGAAGAGCAGCCCCGAAATCCAGACCGTGAACCGCTTCACGTCCCACCGCCGAGCACGACGTGCTGGACCACGAATGCGGACGCGACGCCAGCCGCCATGAAGGTGAGCGTCGCCGCGAAGGAGCGCGGCGAGCCGCGGCTGATGCCGCACACGCCATGGCCACTGGTGCAGCCAGCGCCGAGCTGCGTGCCCACGCCCACCAGGAGCCCTGCAAGGACCGTCACCATCGTGGGCACCTGGGTGGCGCCAGGGTGCAACGCGCGTGGGTGCACGAGGGCGAGCACTGCGGCGCCGGAGAGCATGCCGAGCACGAAGGTGAGCCGCCAGTCGACCTCGCCACGTTTGGGCTCGAGGAGGCCGCCGACGATCCCGCTGATGCCGGCGACGCGGCCCCGAGCGATCAGCAGGATCGAAGCGGCGAGGCCGATGAGCGCGCCGCCGAGCAGCGCGGAGACCGGTGTAAAGTTCATGTACCTACTCCTGCCAACCTGCCGACAGCTGTTTGAAGACCATGAAGGCGGCCATCGCCAGCACGAACCACGCAAAGCCCCAGCGCAACGTCTCTGGCTTCACCCGCCCGGCAAAGAGGGTCCCGAACAGGCTTCCGGCCACGGCGGCCACGGTCACCACGCCCGCCAGACGCCACGGGATGGTTGCGTGCGCGAGCGCCCCGGCGAAGCCTGCCATCGAGTTCATGGTGATCACGAACAGCGACGTGCCGATCGCCGTGCGCATGGGCAGCTTGCCGAACAGAACGAGTGCCGGAACGATCATGAAGCCACCCCCGGCGCCGACGATCCCGGTGAGTAGGCCGATGCCCACCCCGATGCCGATGGCGCGTCCGACTCCAGAACCAGCCGGCGCTTCGACGGACGGTTCCTTGCGCGGTCGCATCATCGCGATCGCGGTGACGAACATCATCACGGTGAAGCCGCCGAGCAGCCAGCTCGAAGGCAGGGTGTGCGCGACGCGGCCGCCGACGTAGGCGCCGGCCATGGAGGTGATGCCGAAGAGTGCGCCGACGCGCCAGGCCACGTGGCCCTTGCGTGCATGCATCAGCATGGCCACCGCGCTGGTGCTCCCGACGACGAAAAGCGAGGTCGCGATGCCATCCTTGGTGGGGAGCTCCGCGACGTACACGAGGATCGGTACGGTGAGGATCGAGCCCCCACCGCCAAGCAGGCCGAGGGTGATTCCGATCAGGACCGACAGCGCGAGGAGAAGGATCACGTCGCTTCTTGGGCCCCCTCGACGGGAAGTCCGGCGTCGCGGTAGCCCTGGGTTCCGCCTTCGAGGTTGGTGACGTGCTGAAACCCCATCGCCACCAGGGTCGCTGCCGCCTTGCCAGAGCGGCTGCCGGAGCGGCACACCACCACGAGCGGCGCATGCCGTGGCCAATCGGTAGCGGCTGCCTCGAGCGTGGCGAGCGGAACCAGCTCCGCGCCGGGTACGTGTCCGAGTTCGCCGCGAAACTCGCTGGGCTCGCGCACGTCGACGACGCGTGGGCGCGGCGTCAGCAGGGCGAAGTCGCGGGGCAAAATGCCGTGAACGAGAGAAATGGTCATGGGACCTCCGTGAGAAAAAGGGATTCGCGAACGTACATCAGCCTTGGACGGGAGCGGGCGCCTGGCCGCAGGCCTGGTTGGCCGACACGGCCTCGCGAATGCGGGCCGGCTGCGGCAAGTCGAGCGCATTCATCAGCGCAACGAACTGCTCGCGGCTTCGCCCGGCGATGCGTTCGTTCCAGCGCTTCTCCTCGGCCACGGTGCTCACGGTGCGCCCGAGGTAGTCGTGCGCGGGATAGACGAGCGTGGCGTCGGGAAGCGAGAACAACTGCTGCGTGATCGAGTCGTACAGCGTCGCGGCGTCGCCGTTCTGGAAGTCGGTGCGGCCTGCTGCGCGGATCAGGAGCGCGTCGCCGGTGAAGACGCGATCGCCGGGCAGGCGCGGATCCCGGGAATCGAGCAGCAGGTAGCTGACGCTGTCGTCGGTGTGACCGGGAGTCGCCAGGACACGCAGCGTGACACTGCCGACGGCAATGAGCTCGCCCGGGTCGACGAGTCGGTCCGCGCACGGAGCGCCGGCGCGCCCGGCGATGGTCTTGGCGCCGGTGCGCTCGCGCAAGAAGCCGGCCGCGGTGATGTGGTCGGCATGCACGTGCGTGTCGAGCACCGCCACCAACCTGAGCCCGAGCTGCGCGATCAGCGTGAGGTCTCGGTCGGCTTGTTCGAGCACCGAATCGATCAGCAAGGCCTCGTGGGTGTCCTCGTCGGCGATCAGATAGGTGTACGTGGAGCTTTGGTGGTCGAACAGCTGTCGGAAAAGCATGGGAACCTCGTGCAGGCCGTCGCAACGAACGTGCCAGCGACTGCGTGTGACATGTCGACCGCAACACAGCGTCTCCGGCGGCCGAAGAGCGGGCAATGATCGAAAGGAGCGTGCTTCGGCAACGACTAGGCCTAAACGGTAGCCGCGTCATGTTTCGTATTCGGAACCCGGCTCCAACCGAGGCATCGAGCCGCCTGCTCGCAGGCTTCCTCGCCTGCATCGCGGGCTTCGTCAACTCGGCGGGTTTCCTTCTGATCGGTACGTTCACGTCGCACGTAACCGGCAATGTCGGTCGCCTCGCCAACGACATCGCAGCGTTCGACCTGGGCGCTGCGGCCGCTGCGCTCCTGATGATCTTCGCGTTCTTCTTCGGAGCGTTCCTCGCGAGCTCGGTCGTCGAGAGCGGTTTCTTCACCCAACGTGAACGTGCCGTCGCCCTCGTACTGCTGCTGGAAGCTGCGCTGCTCGGGCTGTTCGTGGCAGCGGCCCATCTTCGGTTTTTCTCGGTGAGGCCACGCGGCATGGATCTGAACGCCGGCGTTCTGTGCACCGCCATGGGCATGCAGAACAGCCTGATCACCCGGCTCTCTGGAGCCACCGTCCGAACCACCCACCTGACTGGCGTGATGACCGATCTGGGAATCGAAGCGGCGCACTGGTGGCGCTGGAGACGCGCTCGCGCCGGCTTGCTCTGGCCTGCTCCCCCGGGATCCTCCGCAAGCGTGCGCCCCGACGTGCGGAAACTCACGCTCCTGCTGATCATCGCCGGCGCATTCACGTTCGGCGCAGCGGTCGGGGCGTCTGCGGCGCTGCGCCTGCACCGCAACGTGATGGCGTTCCCGGCACTCGGCCTGATCGCGTGTGCGCTCCATGCGCTGCGTGAGGCAGCAAGCCGGTCTCGCGAGGCGCGAAGCCAGACCTCTTGAGCTCATCGGGTCGATGCGTGCGCACTCGCCCCGAGCGCGCCGTTGGCTGCGGGCGAATGCTCACGACGGGAGCACACGCCGCGCAGCCCACGCGGCACGGATCGCGGCTGGCGTCGTGCGCCCCGTGCGCGGAGCAAGCTTGGCGAGGTCGATGGCGCTCGACAGCGCGAAGGCTTCGAGCTCCTTGCCGTGCGCCGTGAAGAGGTCCTCGGGAGGCCCCTGCGCGAGCGACTTGCCACCCGCCAGCAGGACGACACGATCCGAGACTTCGTACGCCGTGACCATGTCGTGCGTGATGACGATCGAGGTCACGCCGTGCAGGCTGCGCATCCGCTCGATGAGACCGTCGACCACGCGTGAGGTAGCCGGGTCGAGTCCGGTCGTCGGTTCGTCGTAGATCAGGATCTCCGGGTCGGTCACGATGGCTCGCGCGATGCCGACGCGCTTGGCCATGCCGCCGGACAGCTCCGCCGGTAGCTGCTTCGACGCCTCGTCGACGCCCAGCTCGTCGAGTGCATGATGCACTCGTGTCCGGATTTCCGATTCGCTCAGATCGGACGTCTCGCGGAGCGGGAACGCGACGTTGTCGAAGACCGACATCGAGTCCAGCAGCGCGTACTTCTGGAAAACGAACGCGAACTTTCGGCGTACCCGGTCCAGATCGCGATCGCCCATGCCGACGAGGTTCTCCCCGTCGATGAAGATCTCGCCCGAGTCGGCTCGTTCGAGTCCAATCAGGAGTCGCGCGAGGGTGGTCTTGCCCGAGCCGGATCCGCCGATGATGACGCAGGTTTCGCCGCGCTCCACGGTCAGGTCGAACCCATCGATCACGGTCTTTTCGCCGTAGCTCTTCACCAGATTGCGAACGTCGATGAGCGGCGGAAGTGCCTCGTCACTCATCGGGCGGCGGGCTCCTGCCGAGGATCTCGTCGATGCGTGCGGAGCACGGCGACGAGCACGGCAGCCGCCGTGGCGAGCACGAGCGCTTCCGAGATCCACGAAACCAGCCGGTGCGACGGCGACATCCCGAAGATCGCGGTCGCGACGCGCTCGGTGAACCATTGGCCCGACACCGTGCGGGTCGGATCATGTTGGGCGCACCAGCGCGCGACGGAGGTGAGAAAGCATTCGTCCAGCACGAGCATGGACACCTGCGAGGCCACGATGAACACGACGGCGTAGACGGCATAGCCCAGGCGTGCCGTTCGCCAGCGTTTCACGAACAGAAGTGGGAAGCCGAGAAACCACGCGGCCATCGCAAGGGCATGAATGAAGTCCACGGCCGCGGCAAGAACGCTCCACATGGCGCTCTTTCAGCAAGAATGTGGCCGCGCCGAGTTTGCGCTTCGATGGCCTGGGGCGAGATCCGCGGTACGCTCGCGCGTGCGCCTGCGTCGAAGACTTTGCCTCGTGGCGTGCGCCGCGCTCGCGCTGGGCCTGGGCTGCCGAAGCGTTGCGCGCCGCGTCCTGTTTCCGGTCGAAGAAGTGCGGGCCGAGCGCGGCCTTTCTGGATTCGTGGCGCATCGGCTGAGAGCGTCCGATGGCGTGGAAGTGCGCGCGCTGGAGCTCCGCGGCCCGGAGGGAGGGCCGGTGGTGGTGCACTTCCACAACAACCGAGAGGTCGCCGAGCAGAGCGAGACGGTGGGGCAGGAGCTGGCGGCACGTGGCGTGGGCGTGCTGCTCGTCGAGTACCGCGGCTACGGGCCGCTGCGCGATGGCTCCTCGCCTTCGGAGCAGGGCCTTTACGCCGACGCGGAAGCGGCGCTCGACCTCTTGACCGCTCGCGGCGTCGGGCCCGACAAGATCGTGCTGTGGGGCACTTCGCTGGGGACCGGAGTCGCCGCCGAGATGGCACGGCGCGGTCGCGGCGGTCGCCTGGTTCTGATCACGCCGTACACCTCGATCCCCGATCTCGTCACCGACGTGATCCCGCTGCTGCCCGCTGGCGTGCTGATCGCCGACCACTTCGATACGCTCTCGAAGGCTCCGGGCATCACCATTCCCACCGTGGTGGTGCACGGGGACGCAGACGAGATCGTCCCCTTCCGCATGGGCCAGCGCTTGGTGGCTGCCCTTCCAAGCGCGCGGCTGTTGCGCGTTGCCGGGGGCCATCATGGCGATCTGTGGCAGCGTGCTCGGCTGGCGATCGTCGACGCGCTGGTCGGAGCGGGCCCGCGCTAGAACAAGCGAGGTGCACAGCGAGGTGCACGGGGAGCAGCACGCCCGCACCGCGTGCACGAGCGGCGTGGGGCTTTTTTGCCACCGCCACGCTCGACCACCGGTCAGCCCAATCCGATGGCATGCGTCCGCAGCCATGCGGTTCCGGCGTGGTGGCGGTGGGAAGCTCAGCGCGCCAACACGTTCGAGGGGGGCGAAAGCTTGGACAAGATCTTGCGCCACGTCGCGTCCTGGAGCGCCTTCCTGGGAAGCACCCGACCCATCGGAGCCGTCGTCGTGCTGCCCGCTTTCTGCACTCCATTCTGCAGTCGCATCAGATCGAGGTACTCGTCGCCCAGCCCGAGCCGCTCGGCGGTTTCCGCCGTGCTCACGTTGGCGATCTCCGCGTCGGACAAGGTTTTCAGGATCATGCCACGGGTCATGTAAGTTGCACGCTTGTCGGTCTTCATCGAAGAATGCTTTCGGTTCGGGTTGGCTGCGGAGAGGAGAGTGCCGCCCAACCGCCGCCGTGAGGGGGTCGACGACTCGCAGTGGGCGCTGACGTTCACCACAGTGGTGTGGCGAGGCGCCGAGCGTCACTCGTCACCGCTCTACGTCGGGCTCGGTCGGGGGCGATGCAAGTGGCGAAAAACATGCACCCGGTGCGCCGCATCCACGCGAGCTAGGGGGTTGGCAGCGCGTGCACCGTGAGGACCGGAGTCTCCGACATGCGCACGACTTTTTCTGCGGTACTTCCCATGAGCGCGCGCGCCAGGCCGGTATGGCCGTGCGTGCTCATCACGATCAAGTCGGCGTTCTTGTCCTTGGCTGCTTCGAGGATCTCTCGCCACGCGGAACCATGCCTAAGCTCCACGTCCACGATCGCCTGCCCTTCCAGCGCCTTCATTTCGCGCTCCAACGCAATGCGGGCGGCGGCTTCCTGCTCGCTGACCAGATTGACGATCGGCATGAACGGCGCGCCGGCATAGGCAGCGAATTGCGGTTCGACCACGTGCAACAAGGTGAGCCGGGCGCCAAAGCGCTGCGCCATCATGAGAGCGGTGGCGAGCGCGTGGCGCGACGCGGCGGAAAAGTCGGTGGGGGCGAGAACATGGTGGAAGGGGGTCATGCCCCCCCTCACAGCGAGAATCGGGCCAGGAGTGCTGCGCGGCCCATGAGTCGCATCGCCGCTCGCGAGCGGCGCCGTCAGCAGCCTGCAAACTCGAGCACGACGCGGGACGGAACGTCGCTTCGCGCCAACCGGTCCAGGACGTCGTTGATGGCAGAGAGGGGCTGCAGCTCGGTGTCCGCATGGACCAGGCCGTCGGCGGCAAACGCGAGCGCTTCGGCCATGTCCTGCCGCGTCCCGACGAACGAGCCGCGGATGGTGATGCAGTTGGCCACGACGTCGAAGAGTGGCACCGGAAACGTGCCGGCCGGCAACCCCACCAGCACGCAGGTGCCGCGCTCGCGGGTCATCCCGACTCCCTGTTCGAAGGCCGCGAGCGTCGGCGCCGTGGTCAGCACGCCGTGCGCTCCGCCGTCGGTTGCGCGCTTCACGGCGGCCAGGATGTACTCGGCGAAGCCGCCGTTCTTGGTGTAGCCGCCGAATTGCGCCTGCGCGCAGACGGCTTCCCATGACGTGAGGCAATACTCGCAGTGACCACATGCAGAATGCAACCATGGCACGCCGACGCGATCGCCCTCTTTCAACACGAAGGCATCGGCATCGTGGTGGCCGTGGGCTCCGAAGTCACCCAGGTCATGAGGTGTCCTGGCTCGATGCATGATGCACCGACGTGAAGGAGAAAGAACGGTGCGCGCTCAGCACGCCACGTGCCACGCGCCGAGCCGGCGGTGTCGAACGCGCGCCGCGTTCCAGCCCGTCGCCAGTGGGGCCTGGGCCCAAGCCCGCGTGCACGGCGTGCAGCGCGCTGCACCGCGTGCCGGCTGCTGGAAATAGGCCGCGCGCCAGTGAACGGCACGCGGCGTGCTGACGCCCATCATCCACAAAGCCAAGATGGGCCAGCGCACGGGAGACGAACGACGTTACGAGTGGGGCCGCGGCAGTGCGCGCGCTCTGACGTGTGGCGGTCGGCAACTTCAGTCGCCCACCAGACGTCCTCGTCGCTTCGAACCTCGCCGGGCGTCTTCCGGAGGGCTGCGAAGCTCTCCGAGGTTCATCATATTGATGTGTAGGTCCATCGAATCGATGCAACTGCATCACGGACGTCATCGCCTGGCGAGCGGTCGGAGCCCGGCGGCGGGGCCGCGTGGCGCTCTCCGCGGGCCCACGAACTCTTGCGGTTGACCGTGATCGCGGCCTCGTTCTTGCTCTGCCGCCGCCATGAACGTTTTGGCCTCCGCCCCCGCAGCGCCTCTTTTTGCCCGGCACGTTCTGGTTTGTCTGGATCGGTCTCCCGCTTCGGAGGCCTGCCTGCCATACGCCGTTTTCCTGGCCAGAACGTTTGGCAGCGCCGTCACGCTCGTCCACGTTCTTCGCTCGCCGCGCGCGCGCGACGGCGAGCGCGGCAACGACGCGCTTGGGTGGGAGATCCTGCGCCACGAGGCACAAGCCTACCTCGACCGCGCCGAAGCGCGCATTTCCAGTGCGCTCGGTGTGCCTGTGGACACCCGACTCGAACAAGGCCGGCCGGCGAACCGAATCGAGGACCTTGCGCGCGAAATCGGCGCCGACGTCACGGTGATTGGCAGCAGTGGCGAGAGCGAGCTGGAAGTCTCGGCCCTCGGCGGCACCGCCCAGGCAGTGCTCGCGACGGCGCGAAACTCGGTGCTGGTGGCAAGGTTGGCAGCCCACTCCGAGGACACGGTTGCCATCAGGCACTTGCTCGTTCCGCTGGACGGCTCGTCCCGGGCTGAAAGCGTGTTGCCGGCTGCCGCTCGCATCGCCCGGACCCACGGCGCCGAGATGCTGCTGGTGCACGTGGTACACGAGCCGTCGCCCACGGGGTTGCTCGACTCCGCGGAAGGCATCGACCTCGCGCGCGAGCTGGCCAGCTACCTGCATGCGCGCGCCGAGGGCTATTTGCACCGTCTCTGCGTGCAGCTGGAACGACAGGAGATCGCGGCGCGCGCGCTCGTGGTGCGCCACGCGAACGAACGCCAATGTCTGCTCGACGTGGCGCAGCGGGAGGGCGTCGATCTCGTGATCTTGCTCGCTCACGGTTCCGCCTGCGACTCTGGACGCTCGTTCGGCAGCGTGACGGCGCATCTGCTCGGCCACTCGTCGTTGCCGCTGCTGGTGTTGCAAGATCGGCCCGAGTCGGACAGCGTCCAGGGCCTTGCTCCCGCGAGCGTCGTACCGGCGCGGCGGGTCAGCTACGCTCCGGCCAAGCCATGACCGCTGCACCGAAGCCGCTCGACCCGCGCGCCGCCGCGCGTGTCCTGGCGCTGCAGCAGCTCGGAGCCCGCCGCGGATCGACGGTCCTGCCCGTGGCCAGTGGCCCCGCGCTTTCGGCGAGTCTGGAGGCCGCGCACCGCACGCTGCGCGCGGCGCGCCAACCAGGCCCGGGACACTCCACTGCGGTCTGCTGGTACCTCGACAACTACTATTTGATCCGGCGCGTGGCGCGGCAGGTGGAAGACGAGATGCCGCGCGGCTTCGTGCGGCAGCTGCCACGCATCGAGGCAGGCGCCGCGCGGATCGAATCGGTGGCCGTCGCACTGGTCACGCAAGCCGACCTCGCGCTCGACCCGGACGTTCTGCGGGAGTGCGTCGAGGCATACCAAGAAGTCGCGCCACTGACGATCGCCGAGCTCTGGGCATTGCCGACCATGCTGCGCGCGGCGACTCTGCGGCGGCTCGTCCAGGCCGTCGAAAATCTGGAGAGCGGCGCGGCTGTCGTCGAGCGCGCCGTGCGAGCGCTGCGTGTGCTCGACGCACTGGACTGGAAGATCTTCTTCGTGAAGACCAGCCGCGTCGAGGAGATCCTGCGCACCGATCCGGCTGGAGTGTATCCGCGCATGGACTTCGCGACCTGCGACGCATACCGCAAGGTCGTCGAGGCGCTGGCGTGTGGCAGTGCCGCCACCGAGCCGGCCGTCGCGCAGGCGGCTGTCGACCTCGCGGCGGCGCACCGCGGTGGTGATCGCCGTGGACACGTAGGCTACTACCTCGTGGCGGGCGGCCGCGCCGCGCTCGAAGAGCAGCTCGGGTATCGTGCTGCGGGCATCGAGCGCGTTCGGCGCGCCGTGCTGGCTTGGCCCACGCTCGCCTACCTCTTGCCACTGGCACTGCTCACGTGGCTGCCGGTGCTTGGGTTCGCCGTGTACCTCGCGCCCACGGTCGGCTGGGATCCATGGCTGCCGCTCGCCGTGGCGGTGCTCGTCGGAGTGATTCCCGCTTCCTCGGTGGCGACGACCCTGCTCCACTATGGGTTCGCGCGCTTGCTCGTACCGCGTATCCTGCCGAAGCTGGATTTCGCGAAAGGCTTGCCCGACGAGCTGCGCACGCTGGTGGTGATGCCGACCCTGCTCGGACGAAGCGACGACGTTGCGGCGATGCTGCGGCAGATCGAGCTGCACTATCTCTCCAACCCGGATCCGAACCTGCAGTTCGCGCTGCTGACCGACGACGTGGACGCGATCGAAACGCGCCCTCCCGAGGCCTTGTCCGCACTGCTCGACGCGGCCTCGCGCGGAATCGAACGGCTGAACGCCGAACACGGGACGGACGGTCACGGCCCGTTTCACCTGCTGCACCGGGATCCGCGCTGGAACGCCCGTGAGCAACGCTTCATGGGCTGGGAACGCAAGCGCGGCAAGCTCAAGGAGCTGAACCGGTTCTTGCGCGGCGACGCGCACACCAGCTTCGGGCTGCACGTCGGGGAACCTTCCGGACTCACACGGATCCACTTCGTGATCACCCTCGACAGCGACACGCAGCTGCCGATGGAAGCCGCGCACCGTATGGTTGGGTTGCTGGCGCACCCGCTGAACCAGGCGGTTTTCGACGACGCCGGGCGCGTCGTGTCTGGGTACACCATCGTGCAGCCGCGCATCGATACGTCGCCGGCGTCGGCGCGGAACACGCTGTTCTCACGCCTCTTTGCGGGCGATGTCGGCCTCGACATCTACACCCACGCCAGCTCCGAGCTGTATCAGGACCTGTTCGGCGCAGGCGTCTACGTCGGCAAGGGGATCTACGACGTAGACGCCTTCATGCGCAGCGTCGGCGGCCGCGTTCCCGAGAACGCGCTGGTGAGTCACGACTTGTTCGAGGGCATCTACGGCCGGACCGGCCTCGCCACCGACATCGTACTGTTCGAAAGTTATCCCAGTGCCTACACTACGTATGCATTGCGCATGCATCGCTGGGTGAGGGGCGACTGGCAGCTCGCGCCGTGGCTGTTTCCGAGCGTGCCCGCGGCCGACGGCCTGATGCATCGCAACGAGCTGTCGGCCATCGACCGCTGGAAGATTGCCGACAACCTGCGCCGGAGTGTGACCGCGCCGGCGCTGCTCGTCCTGATGGTGCTCGGCTGGACCTGGTTGCCGGGACCCGCCTGGGCGTGGACGCTGGGCACGCTCGCCGTCGTGTTCGCTCCCTTCGTGCTCAGCCTGGGCAACGTCCGGCGGACGCGCCTCGAGACGCTTGGGCGCTACGCACTGTCGGTGGTCATGCTGGCCCACGTCGCGTGGACGGTGCTCGATGCCATCGTGCGCGTCGCCGTGCGAACCCACGTCACGCGTCGTAACCTGCTCGAATGGACCAGCGCCGCGCACGCGGCCTTCGGCGCCGCGTCCCGCGCTTCGCGCCCCCTGTTCTGGCGGTCGGCGATTGCCTCGCCGTTGCTCGCGATCGCGATCGCGTCGCTGCTGGCGCGTCAGCGGCCTGCTTCGTTCGGCGTGGCGGCGCCGTTCTTGCTCGCGTGGTTCTTCGCGCCCGAGCTGGCTCGGTGGGTGAGCCGTACGCCGCGCTTCGAAACCGAGCGCATCACCGACGCCCAGCGGCGCCGCCTGCGACTGCTGGCGCGCCGCACCTGGCGCTTTTTCGACGCGTTCGTGGGTCCCGAGGATCAGTGGCTTCCGATAGACAACTACCAGGACGAACCGCACCCGCAGTGCGCCCATCGGACCTCGCCCACGAACATCGGTATGATGCTGGTGTCCACGCTCACGGCGTACGACTTCGGGTACGTGGGCGCCAGTGAGCTGTCGCTGCGCCTGCGCCGCACGTTCGACAGCATGGACCGACTCGAACGCTACCGGGGCCACCTCTTCAACTGGTACGACACCCGCAACCGGCAGGCGCTGGCGCCGCGCTACGTCTCCACGGTCGACAGCGGCAATCTGGCAGGGTGCTTGCTCGCCCTCGGGCAGGGCTGCCTCGAGGCAGTGACTGCGCCGGTCGCGCGAACGGAAGCGTGGGAGGGTCTGGAAGACTCGCTTGGCCTCCTGGCCGAGGTGGTGGCCGAGGTGCCGAAGGCGCTCACGGGGCCACTGCGCGAAGTGCTGGCGCGGATGCAACGCGAAGCGGCGCACGCGCACGACCGGAGTCTGGTGGAAGCCAGCCGAACACTGGCTCGCCTGCGTGCGGACGCCGAGTCGCTCGACGTCGAGCTGCTGTCGTTCTTGGAATCCCGTACGCATCGTCACGAAGCGGATCTGCTGGCGGGACTGAGAACCACGCTCAGCCGTTTGCATGGCCAGCTCGAGCAGATGCAGCGCGAGCTCGACATGCTGTTGCCGTGGATCGCGCTCGAGTCGGACGCAGCGTGGCACGCGGTGGTCTTCCCGCATGCGATCCGCGTCGACGAGGTCGCGGACACATCGCGGCAGCTGCACCACGCTCTCGCGCTCGCCGAGGAGCACCGGCGCCAGCAGCCGGGATCCGATCCGGCGCTTGCGGCATCGGCGGATCGACTGCTCGCAGCCTTCGAATGCGCCGAACGCAACGCAACTGCGCTCGCCGTCGAGCTGCAGGCGCTGGCCGCGCGCGCCCACGCCGAGGTGGCAGGCATGGACTTTTCGCTGCTGTACGATGCGAAGAGGCGCCTCTTTCGCATCGGCTACGACGCCACGAGCGATCAGCTGGACCCCAACTTCTACGATCTGCTTGCGTCCGAAGCGCGCCTGGCCAGCTTCATCGCGATCGTGAAACGCGACGTGCCCGAGACGCACTGGTTCGCCCTCGGGCGACAGATGACGCAGGGTGCATCGGGCCCTCTGCTCCTGTCGTGGGGCGGCACCATGTTCGAGTACCTGATGCCGAGCCTGCTGATGCGCAGTCGACCCGGAACGCTGCTGGAGCGAAGCTGCGCGCTCGCGGTCGAAGCGCAGATCGCGCATGGGAACGCCCAGCACCAGCCGTGGGGAATCTCCGAATCTGCCTACGCGCGCGTGGATGCAGATCACACCTACCAGTACCGTTCGTTCGGCGTGCCGGCGCTGGGCTTCAAGCGTGGCCTCGACGCGGATCACGTGGTCAGCTCGTACGCTTCGCTGCTGGCGGTGGCGATCGCGCCGCGCGCGGTCCTTGCGAACCTCGACGTGCTCGAGGCGCGCGGCATGCTCGGTACGTACGGGCTCTTCGAGGCCCTCGATCTCACGGCGGAGCGTGTGAATTCGCCATCCGGTACGGTCGTGCGCTCGTACATGGCCCACCACCAGGGCATGTTGTTCGTCGCGCTCGGCAACTTGCTCACGCGTCGCAGCATGGTCGATCGTTTCCACGCCGACGCCAGGGTCGAGACCGGCGAGCTTCTGCTCAACGAACGTGCACCGGACGTGATTCCAGCCGAATGGCCGGACGGAAGTCTCGAGGCCGTACGCGCTGGCCCCGTTGCCGCCGATGTGGCGCCAGAGGTTCCCGCGCCGCGCGCGCCCGCACCCTGGCTCGCGCCACCGCACTGCGGGCCGCAGGCGTTCGCGCTCGGCAATGGCAACCTGTCGAGCGTGCTCACGGCGTCGGGCGGTGGTGGACTACGCTGGCACGAGCTGGCCCTGACCCGCTTCGAGCCCGATGCCACCCACGATGCCGACGGCCTGTGGATCTACGTGCGTGACGAGGAGACGGGCTCCGTCTGGCAGGCCACGTCGGCGGAAGGACGCACGACCTTTGCCCAGCACAAGGTGGAGTTCCATCAGCGCCAGGACGGAATCTCGGTCCATGTCGACGTGGCCGTGGCCCCAGCCGACGACGTGGAGGTTCGGCAGGTCACCTTGCACAACGAGTCGGACCGCGTTCGCATCGTGACCCTCACCAGTGCCGCGAGGCCGGTGTTGTTGGATGCGAGGCAAGCACCCACTCACCCGGCCTTTTCCAGCCTGTTCGTGGAGAGCGAGGTGCTCGCCGAAATGGACGCGGTGCTGTGTGCGCGCCGCCCGCAGTCTGCGGAGCAGCGGCCGGCGGTGCTGGTGCATCGCCTGGTGCACGAGGGGGCGGCGGTCACCTTCGGGCGCGTGGAGACCGACCGCGGCGCGTTCTTCGGCCGCAACGGCAGCGTTCGTGCGCCCCGTTCGCTCGTCGAGGGCGTGGTCGAGGCGTCACCCAGTGCGGCATCGCTCGATCCGGTGATGAGCCTCTCGGCGCGGATCATCGTGCCGGCGCGAGGCTCGGTGAAGCTCGCGTTCGTCACTTCGGTAGCGCGCTCGCGAACCGGCGCGGTCGAGCTCGCACGCAAGTATGGCACCATGCACGCGGTGCGCTGGGCGTTTCGTGACGCCGATCAGGACGGCGCGCGGCGCCTGCAGCGACTGGGCGTGGAGCCGGAGCTGGTTCCGACCATCCAGCGCATGTTCTCGGCCCTTCTCTTCGGCCCGGCCGCCCTGCGCGTTCCGGCGGCGCAGCGGGCGCTGACGCCGCCGTGCCAGCGGCGCCTGTGGGGCCGCGGGATCTCGGGCGACGAACCCATCGTGCTGGTTCGGGTGGACGATGCCGGCGCTGCGCTGATCCGAGACGTGCTCCTCGCGCAGATCTACCTGCGTAGCTGCGGCGTGAGTTTCGATCTGGTGTTGATCGACCGCCGAGCTTCCGGCTACGCGAGCGAAGCCATGGGTACGCTGCGATCCCTGCTCGTGCAGTGCGAGGTCGATGCCTGGATCGATCGTCACGGCGGAATCTTTCTCGTTGCCGCCGACCAGGTGCCGGACGAAGAGCTTGGGCACCTCGAAGCCTGCGCTCGCATCCTGCTCGATACGCGAGACGGAACGCTGCACGCCAGGCTGGATCGCCGTCACGACGAGCGGCCGTTGCTGCCGCGCTTCGAAGCGACGCGCGTCGACGACACGACTGCGCAGCCGATGCCGCGTCCCGCGTCGAACCACGACAACGGCGTGGGCGGGTTCAGCGAAGATGGGCGCGAGTACGTGCTCGAGCTGGTGCCAGGCGCCCCCGTCCCGGCGCCGTGGTGCAACGTGCTCGCGAACCCGGACTTCGGGTGCCTGGTCAGCGAGTCGTCATTCGGTACCTCTTGGTCGCAGAACAGTGGGGAGAACCGACTCACGCCGTGGCGCAACGACGCGGTTCTCGACACGCCGTCCGAGGCGCTCTACCTGCGCGACGAAGAGACAGCGGCGGTGTGGAGCACCACGCCGTTGCCGGCAGGGCAGGGCGCTTCGGTGCGGGTTCGCCATGGCGCCGGCTACACGATCTACGAGCGGGAGAGCCACGGCCTCGTGCAGGAGCTCACGGTCTTCGTTCCGACGGACGCCTCGCTGAAGGTGGTGCGGCTGTGCGTTACCAACACGTTGCCGCGCCACCGGCGGCTCACGGCGACGTACTACGCGGAATGGGTTCTCGGCAATCGCCGCGAGAAACAACGGCCCCACGTGGTCGCGGCGCTGGAGCGAGAGCACGCCTGCCTGCTGGCCACGTGCGGCTGGAACGCCGAGTTCGGCGAGCGCGTCGCGTTTCTGGCGGCGTCCCATCCGCTCCACGGTTTCGGCGTCGACCGGGCCGAGTTTCTCGGCCCGCGTGGTGACTACGCGCGGCCTGCCGCGCTCGAACGCTGGGGCCTGTCCGGCGCTGTCGATGCAGGCAACGATCCCTGCGCCGCCCTGCAGGTGCACCTCGATCTTGCGGCTGGCGCACGCCTCGAAACCCACTTCGTGCTCGGCCAAGCGGCAACGCGCGGCGCGGCTCTCGAGCTGGTGGCGCAGTTTCGAAACGGCGACACGGTCGACCGCGCTTTTCACGAGCTCGGGGTCTTCTGGGATCGCATGCTGGGCGCCGTGCGCGTCAAGACTCCGGAGCCTGCCATGGACCTCCTGCTCAATCGCTGGCTCCTGTACCAGACGCTGTCGGCGCGCGTGTTCGGCCGCACCGGCTTCTACCAGTCGAGCGGTGCGTTCGGGTATCGCGACCAGCTGCAGGACATGTTGGCGTTGCTGCAGGTCGATCCGGCGCGTACGCGCGCTCACATCCTGGAAGCAGCGACGCATCAGTTCGAAGAGGGCGACGTCCTGCACTGGTGGCATCCGCCGTCGGGCCGCGGCGTCCGCACGCGGTGCTCGGACGATCTTGCGTGGCTTCCGTACGTGACCGGCGAGTACGTTGCCGCCACGGGCGATCGTTCCATCCTGGACGTGGAGGTGCCGTTCCTGCATGGCGCGCCGCTCCAGCCGGGCGAGCACGATCGCTACGCGCAGTACGAAGGCTCGGCGCATTCGGCGTCGTTGCTCGAGCACTGCCGGCGTGCGCTGACGAAGGCTGCCACGGCGGGTGCGCACGGCCTGCCACTGATGGGCGACGGCGACTGGAACGATGGCATGAGTCGCGTCGGCTCCGAAGGTCGCGGCGAGAGCGTATGGCTCGGATGGTTCTTGTGCGCCACGATGGACCGTTTTGCCGCCTTGGCACGAGGTCACGGGCATGCCGATGAAGCAGACGCCTGGGGCGTGCGGGCCGCGGCGCTGCGCGTTTGCATTGCCGACGTGGCGTGGGACGGCGCCTGGTACCGCCGGGCGTTCCATGACGATGGATCGATGGTCGGCTCGCAGACCAGCCACGAATGTCGCATCGACTCGATTGCCCAATCGTGGGCAGTGTTGTCGGGCGGTGCTGCCGCCGCAAATGCCAAAGCGCGCACGGCCGTGCAGTCCGCCGAGACCGAGCTGGTTCGTGAAGCCGAACGTCTGGTGCTCTTGTTCTGGCCGCCCTACGACAGCGCGCGGCACGATCCTGGGTACGTCCGAGCGTATCCGCCCGGCGTACGCGAGAATGGTGGACAATACACCCATGCGTCGACCTGGCTCGGCATGGCGCACGCAGCTCTCGGTGACGGCGCGCGCGCCACGCGGATCTTTCGTTTGCTCAATCCGATCTTGCGCACGCAGACCCCTGCAGACGTGGCGCGCTATCGCATCGAGCCCTACGTGCTGGCGGGCGACGTCTACGCGTGTGCGCCGTGGGTCGGGCGCGGCGGCTGGAGCTGGTACACCGGCGCCGCTGCCTGGATGTGGCGTCTCGGCGTAGAGTCGATCCTGGGGATCTCGACCCAAGACGCAGAGGTCGTGCTGGAGCCGTGCATACCGCCCGAATGGCCCGGCTTCGAAGCCTGGATCACGCGCGGCGCGCAGACGCTCCACGTGGTCGTCGAGAATCCAGACGGCGTGAGTCGCGGCGTTGCCAGCATGACCGTCGATGCGCGCGCCGTCGATTCGAACCGCCTGGCGCTGGACCCGACCGCGACGGGCACGCGGGAGGTACGCATCCGACTCGGTGCCGGCATGCAGCGCCTCGGGGAACCGCCCGCGGATCCAGCTGGTCTTCATGTCCCGACGTGACGTGAGCTCTGGCCCCCCGCAAGAACGTGGGTGCACGCATCGCATCGCGTGCTGCGCGACCCGGGTGCCGGTTGCTTCGCAGCTCGCACTGAGGTGGAAACATTGCTTCGCTCGGCTGGCCCGTTCGTTGCTCCAAAGCCACGGAAAGATGCAATGTCATCACCGTGCAAACCGCGCAGACGCGCGCATCGCCGACCTGAGCCTCGAGGCCGTTCCATGAGCCAAGCGCCTCCCCCCGGGCATGGGACCGAGCAGCATCTGAGCAACCGCGGCGGCTGGCTCCGCGCAGCGGTACTCGGGTCGAACGACGCCATCGTATCGACCGCGAGCTTGATGGTCGGCGTCGCGGCTTCGGACGCCAGCCGGTCCTCGGTGATCGTCGCCGGCGTCGCCGGTCTCGTCGCGGGATCGCTATCGATGGCAGCGGGGGAGTACGTGTCGGTGAGCTCGCAGCGCGACGCCGAGCTGGCGGACGTCGAGGTCGAGCGACGCGAGCTCTCCGAAGCGTCCGCGCACGAGCTGCGGGAGCTCGCCGCGATCTACGTGGCGCGTGGGCTAGATGAGGAGCTGGCCAGCCGGGTGGCGGAGCAGCTGAGTGCCCACGACCGCCTCGGAACGCACCTGCGCGACGAGCTCGGCATCGACCTCGCGGCGTTGGCCAATCCGCTGCTGGCGGCGTGGGTGTCGGCAGCCAGCTTCGCGATGTTCGCTCTGGTGCCCGTGCTCGCGTTCGTGGTGGCACCTGTCACACTGCGGGTCGCGTTCGTCACCGCTGCGTCGCTCGTAAGTCTGGCCGTGCTGGGCGGCTACGGCGCGCACCTCGGTGGCGCTCCGCAGGGCCGAGCGTCCCTCCGCGTGGTCGTCGGCGGCGCGCTGGCGATCGCGTTGAGCGCCCTGATCGGGCACGTCGTCGGGCTGGCAGTCGTCTGAGTGCCCCGCGCTCAGGCTTCGGCTGCGGAATGGAGCGGCACGGTGAGCACGGAAACGAGCGCGGTGCGGACGACCTTCTCGGCCACGCTGCCGAGAAACAGACGGTTCATCCCGCGGCGGCCGTGGGTGCCCATCACCACGAGATCGATCGAGTCGTAGCGGCTGGTTTCGCGGATGATTTCCCAGGGCACGCCGGGCGCCACCAGGCCAGTGATGCGCCAGTACTTTTTCGTGGCCTCCTCCACGAGCACGCCGAGCTGCTTGCTGGCATGCTCGTGCAGCTCGTCGCTGGGCCAGCTCATGCCCTCCGAGTACATCGCGAAGGCCTGCGGCGGTGGCTCGGTCACGTGCAAGATGGTGAGTCGCGCCGCGCTCTGGGCTGCGAGCAGCAGCGCGAGATCGAGGGCGCGCTTCGAGCCATCGTCGAATGCGGTCGCCACCAGGATGTGCCGGAAGGGTTCCATGCCTCGCAGCCGAGCAACGAGCGCGCCAACCGGCGCCGCCGCCGCCGCACGCGATCCGCGACTGCCGCGGTGCACGCGGAGCGCTTGGCTGCACGCCGTGCAGGTCGGAAGGCGGGGAGTCAGTCGGTTGCGTCGAGGGCTTCTGCGAGCACCGAAACGAGGCGATCGATCTCGACTTTCTCCGAGATGAACGGCGGCGCCAGCTGGATGGTATCGCCCCCGTAGCGGACGTAAAAGCCCTTCTCGAGGCACCGCATCGCCACCTGGTACGGACGCTTCGCCGGCTCGCCGGGCACGGCTTCGAGAGTGAGCCCGGCCGCAAGGCCGAAGTTGCGGATGTCGGTAAGGTGCCTGCGGCCCTTGAGCGCATGCACCGCATCCTCGAAGTACGGAGCGAGCTCCTTGACGCGACCGATGGCGTCGTCCTTCTTCAGCAGATCGAGCGCGGCGTTGCCGGCGGCGCACGCCACGGGATGCGCCGAGTAGGTGTAGCCGTGCGGCATCTCGAGCATGTACTCGGGCCCGCCGGCCTGCATCATGGTGTCGTAGATCTCCTTGGTCGCCACGATTCCGCCGAGCGGCTGCACGCCGTTGGTGACCTGCTTGGCGAAGTTCAAGATGTCGGGAGTAACACCGAATGCCTCGGCGCCCGTGTACGCGCCCGCACGCCCGAACGCGCTGATGACCTCGTCGAAGATGAGCAAGATGTCGTGCTTGGTGCAGATCTCGCGCAGGCGCTGCAGGTAGCCGAGGGGAGGAATGACCACGCCGGCCGAGCCGGAGAAGGGCTCGACGATGACCGCGGCGATGTTGGATGCATCATGCAAGCCGATCAGCCCAATCAGATCGTCGGCGAGCTCGGCGCCCTCTTCGGGCTGACCGCGCGTGAACGCCTGCGCTGGGTTGCGCAGCGCCATCTGCGTGTGGCGAATGTGGTCGGCTTCGACGGCCTGCCCGAAGGCCTTGCGGTTGCCGACGATGCCGCCCACCGAGATGCCGCCGAAATTGACGCCGTGGTAGCCTTTCTCGCGGCCGATCAGGCGCATTTTTTCGCCGCGACCCTTGGCCCGCCAGTACGCGCGCGCCACCTTCAGCGACGTATCGGCGGCCTCGGAGCCCGAGCCCACGAAGAACACGTAGTCGAGTCCGGCGGGCGTGAGTTCCTTGATCTTGTTGGCTAGCTCGAAGGAGCCGGGGTGACCGAACTGGAAGGCCGGCGCGTAGTCGAGCGTGGCGACCTGCTTCTGCACCGCCTCGACGATCTCTCTGCGGGTGTGACCGAGGCCCGTGCACCACAGACCGGACAGGCCGTCGAAGACGCGTTTGCCGTGCTGGTCGACCAAGTACGCGCCGTCTGCGGCGACGAACATGCGCGGGCTGTGCTTGAACTGACGGTTGGCCGTGAACGGCATCCAGTGGGCATCGAGCCAGGCAGCATCGAGACGAAGTTCGGGGTGGGACATGGCGCCCCCCAGCGTAGCGCGGTTCGGCTAGTTCTTGCGGTACGTGAGCACGTAGCGGAGTGGATGGGTGAGCTTGCTGCTGGTGATGAGCACGGCCACGGTCAGCGTCTTGCCGTCCGCGGCGAGCACGTAGTCGTTCAGCCGGGTGCCTTCGGGCGCAGCGAACGACTGGACGAGATGGCCGTCGGCGGTGAGCTTCTGCGCGAGCCGCAGGTCGTCCCCGCCAGCCTTGAACGTGGCCGTGGTACCGTTTTCGGCGCTGGTGGCCGGCGCCTCGCCGTTGGCGGTGGAAGTGATGTTTCCGCCCGCGAAAGCAAAGCCGATGCGCGTCTTGACCTCGGTCTTGCCGTGCAGCTTGCCGCGCGCGATCGGCTTGACGGCGAAAAACAGGCCTTCGATGGCCTTGTCGATGGCTGCGTCGATCGCGGCTTTTTGCTTGTCGCCCCCCACGTACGTGTACATGCCAGCGAAACGATCCGGCGCGGCCACCGGCGCCGCGGCGCTGGCGGCGGGCGCATCGGCGAGCGCAGTCGTGCAGGATAGCGAGATGGCCAGGGCGAAAAGGGCGCTGCGTAGCGGCATGGGAGCTCCGGGAATGTACGTTACGTTAAGCTCCGAACGGAGTGGCGCCAGCCCCCTGCCGGCGTCCGCGGCGTTTCCTGGTGGGCAAGGGCCGTCAGGTACGACCCGTGCGCAGGGTGGCCCGCTCGCCACGAAGCTCGAGTGAAAAAGCGATGGGCTGGCAACAGACGGTGCAGTCCTCGATGAACGAATGCTCTCCCGGCGAGAGATCCACGGAGAGCCCGTAGGTTTCGCCGCAGTACGGGCAGTGCGCGTCCAGGAACGCATCGAGACCGGCGTCGCTGCCGCCTACCTCGATCACCGGCTCGAGGCCGTACTCGGCGTCGATGGCAGCAAGATCGATGGGCAGCGCGGGGCGTGGAGACGGGCTCGGCACGTCTTGTACGGTAGTCCGGAAGCGGCGCATGCCAAGACCAAGACGGTCCGAAACTCGCCCGCTTCGGGCAAAGTGCCGTACGATTTCGTGCGTGCGCCGACTCCAACACTTCGTGCTGCTCGGCGTCGCGCTCGCGCCGGGGCTTGCGCGGGGCGCGGCGCCCGTGACCGTGGCGCTTCCCGAAGGCATGGTGGCGCGCCCGTTCGTGGCCACCGCCACGCAGCTGTATTTCCGCCTGGGCAGCAGCGCGCACCAGGCTGGCGAGTCGCTGGAGCGCCTGTGGCAGACCGCCGGCACTGCGGATTCGACCCATCCCGTGTGGGACGAGGACGGCGAGGAGCTGATCGCACCTCGCGTGATCGCCACGTACCAGGATGACGTGTATTTTGCAGCCGTGCGCGCGGGGGGCGAGGCGGCGTTGTTTCGCACCGACGGCGGCGTAGCGCAGCGAGTGGCCGACGCACCGGCGCAGCGCGGTTTCGCCAGCGCCGGCCGGCTGTTTTTCACGACCCCGCGGCCGAGTGTCGGAGTGGACCTATGGCTCGCGGACGACCTCGGTGCGAACCAGACCGGCGTGGTGCTGCCGGACGATACGCAGGCCATCGCCTTCGGCAGTAGGCTGCTGTACGCCGGCGCCGGGCCCGACGGCGTCGAGCCGTGGCAGACCAATGGACTCCTGGCCAGCCCGCTCGCCGACGTGGCGCCCGGCGCCGCCCACTCGGCGCCGCGTGACTTCGCTCTCGTCGGTGAATCGGTCACGTTCTTTTCGGCCGACGCCGACACCGACACGCTGTGGCGCACCGACGGCACCGCGGCCGGCACCGTCGCGGTCAAGGCCTGGCCGAGCCAGCCCGCGGCCGGCTCGTACGAGCGCGGCGCGGTCGGTTTCGCCCGCCGCTTGTACTTTCGCGGCCACGCCCACGGGGACACGTGGGCCCTATGGTCCAGCGACGGAACCGCTGCGGGCACGATCGCCCTCGCCGCGCTCGATGCCTTGGGCGCCCCGATGGTCGGAGCCGGTACGAGCTGGTTTTTCGTGGCGCGTCACGGTGGCGGCACGGCCTTGTACGCCACCGACGGCACGCCCGCCCACACCGTGCCGCTGGTCCCGCGCGTCGTCGATTCGTCCGGCGCGGGCCGTGGCATCGACGTGCTCACAGCGCTCGGCGATCGCGTGTACTATCCACTCGACGACACGCACCTCGGCGGCAGCAACGGCACGGCCCTCGGCACGAGCAGCCTGGAGCTGCCCGCCGACCTCGGGCACGTCGAGGGTGCCGCCGGCATCTTCGCGGTGTCCGGACAGAGTCTCTATTTCACGACGGTGGCTGCGGGCGCCACGCGCCTCTGGGTTTTGCCGCTGCCGGCGCCGCAGACCGCTGCGCTGGATGCCGGGGCCGCCGTTGCGATCGCAGCCGCACCGGCCCCCGCCG
>JAYUXI010000338.1:0-1501 GCA_043753085.1 Myxococcales bacterium
CGCTGCCGGGAGCCGCCAGCCCTTCACGCAGTTTGGCGGCGGTGACAGAGGGAAAACCATCGCAGGCGCCGCGCGCCGGCTCCGGATGCACCAAGCAGAAGCGCTCTTCGTCGACGTCCATCGTGACGGTGGATCGAGGCGGAAACGACATGGCCGCAGCAACACCCGGCGAGAGGATCACAGCTACCAGCGGCCCAGCAAGACTACGCCTCACCAACCATCCGAGCGGCTGCACGAAGCTGCCACCGGGCCGTCTCACGATGCGGTGCGGCGTGAGCATGGCTGTGGACCGCTATCGTGGTTTCGTCCTTAGCGGATCAGTGGCGCGTCTCCCACGCTCTTTCCGCATTGCCGCTGCTAGCTTGAGGAGCGGGGGGGGCGGGGCGGGCACTCGGTTCCACGACCGCCTCTGTTACCGGCGCACCCGTGGGGAGCTCGGTCTCGGTCGAGGGCTCGCGATGGTGCCCGTCGCCCCGCACGTAGCCGTGACCACGCGCGTTGCGCAAGGGATCGTGAGCCGACGAAGCGACTGCAGACGGCGCTGCCGGCGGCACCAAGGCGTCGTCGAGCGGAATTGCGACTGTGAGGGGCGCGCGCTCTGGCGTGGGGCTGGATTCTGCGGCAAGTGGCGCCGGCATGCCGGTCACGCGCTGCGCGGCAACCCGCACGAAGCCGAGCGCTTCCGCTTCGTACGGACGTCCTCGCGAGAGCCACGTGACGGAAGAGAGCGCGCCGGCGGCCAGCGCCACGGCCGCCCACCCCCATCGTGCTGCGGAGCGGCGTCGCGGCGGAGCCGACGCATCCTGGATCGCCGCCACGCCCGCGAGAGACCCGACCTCGTGCTGCGCAGAAAGTGGGATGTCGATGGCAGCGAGCTCTTCGGGCGCCAGCGCCGCGCGCAAGGCCGCCCGCATCGTACGCGCCGATTCGAAGCGATCTCCGGGGCGTTTGGCGAGCGCACGCAAGCAGACCGCGGCCAGCGCCGGCGTGCACTCGACGAAATCGCAAGGCGATGGCGCAGGCGTTTCGATTTGCGCTCGCATCGTGTCTTCGAGCGTGTCGCCCCACAGTGGCAAGCGGCCCGTGAGCATCTCGAACAAGGCGACTCCCAGCGAGTACAGATCGGTGCGGGCGTCTTGCACGCCGCCGCTGGCCTGCTCGGGCGCCATGTACGCCGGCGTGCCGACCACGGAACCTGCCATCGTGAGCTTCCGGCCGCGTAGCTCGCTCGGGCGCAGCGCGGCGTACCGTCCGGTAATTCCCAGCTCGGAGCGGTCGCGCAGCGCGGCGACACCGAAATCGCACACCTTCACCAGGTCGACGGGTCGCCCGTCGTCGTCGGTCGCTTCTACGACCAACACGTTGGCCGGCTTCAAGTCGCGGTGCACGATGCCGGCTGCGTGCGCGACGGCTACCGCCGACAGCACCTGCGAGAGGATGTCGACGATGCGACGCTCGGAAAACGTATCGCCGCGCTCGAGCATGGTCTCGAGGCTCGGGC
>JAYUXI010000339.1:0-3951 GCA_043753085.1 Myxococcales bacterium
CCGACCGCACGCCGTCGGAACGTGGAGTCAGTGGCTAGCGTGCGCAGCACGAGCGCATGTCGGCTCATGCCCGGAACGTAAACGCTCGCTCCTTCGACCGCCAGCGATGGTGGCCCGGCACGTTGGAAGGGCAGCGCTCTCTTCACCTGAACGGACCGACTCCCCGCAGTGTGCCGACGAGGTCGGCATTCGTGAGGGCCGCGGCCAGCAAGCGGAAGCGTGCGATGCCGAGGAGTGGCTGCGCCGAGCTCGGCGAACGCAAGCGTCGGTGCGGCCAAGCACGCGTCAGCAGCTCGGCCAGAGCGTCGAGGGTAGCCGCGGCGAAGAGCTGGACGGCATCACGCCGTGTGCCAGCACCACGGCACCCACCATCTTTGCGTCGAGACGGAGCGCGTCGTTACCCAGGCGGACGAACCCGCGGGCGGCCAGAGAAAATGCGTGCCGTACGGACGCAGGCTGGCGGCGGCCTTCACCGCCGAGGGCTGCCAGCACGCAGCCAAGCTCGGGATGCGACACGTGCTCGGAGCAGAGGTACGCATCGAGAGCGGCGTCGAGATCGCCAACCTCGGCGCCGGGAGGCTGACTCCTGCGATGCCGTCTCGGCGCAACGCGCCTGCAGCGCTGTCGATCTCGATGGAGGCGCCCTCAGCTGCTGCGCACGTACTCGAGTACCGTGCGCAGGCCGGGCTTGAGCTCGACCTGGGGCTCCCAGCCGAGCTCGGTGCGTGCCCGCGTGATGTCGGCGAAGGTGGCTTCCACGTCACCCAGTGGTTTGTCTGCAGACTGCACGCTCGCCGTAATGCCGGCTGCTGCTTCCAGTGCCTCGACCAGGTGCCGCAACGTGATCGGACGCCCCGAGCCCAGGTTGTATACGCGGTAACACGCCGGCGCGTGCTCGAGCGCCAGCAAGATGCCGCGCACGATGTCGCTCACGTGGGTGAAGTCGCGGCGCATCGAGCCGTCTCCGAACATCACGAGCGGCTGCCTGTCGAGCAGGGCCCTGGCAAACCTCGTAATGGCCATTTCGGGGCGCTGACGCGGACCGTACACCGTGAAAAAACGCAGCGCCGTGAGCGCAACGCCTGGCATGTTCTTGGCCGTGGCCTGGGTGACCAGCTCGGCCGCGCGCTTCGACGCAGCATAGGGCGACTCCGGCTGGACCGCCTCGGCGTCTTCCCGTGCTGGCAGCGGCGTGGCGTCACCATAGACCGACGAGCTCGAGGCGAACACCATCCGCCCGATGCCAGCGCGCCGCACCGCATCGACGACGCGAGCCGTGCCCTCGACGTTGACCTGCACGTAGCGCGATGGATCCAGAAACGAGGGTCGGACGCCCGCAAGTCCTGCCAGGTGCAACACCCCCGCAGCGCCCGCGAAGGTGGAGTCCAGCAGATCTGCTTTGGTGATGCAGCCCTGCACGATGGTGCAGCTTGCACCGAAATCTCGCTGCAGATCGGCTTGGTTCTGGCGTTTCTCGACCAGCGGGTACGGCGCGTCGGAAAAGTCGTCGAGGATGACCACGTGATCGCCCCGCTCGAGCAACGCGCGTGCGACGTGGTAGCCAATGAAGCCGACCCCCCCTGTCAGCACGACGCGCATGTCAGCCTTTGCCGCGCGAGCTGGAAAGAGGTGGCAGGCCGTCGAGCGCGCGGGAGCTGGCGGGCGGCGTGATCGCCGTGGAGCCCGTGGGCGGAACGCCAATGCCTTGGTAGCGCAGGCCGGCGCGGATGACGTCTTGCGGACGCCAGATGTTGCGGCCGTCTACGACCAGTGCGCGGAGGGCCATGCGCCGCTTGATCTCCGCGAAGTTGGGCGCTCGATACGTGCGCCACTCGGTGAGCACGATGAGCGCGCTGGCACCGTCGACCGCGTCGTAATCACGTGGCACCACGTCCAGCAACGCGCTGCGTCCTCCCATCGCATCGAGGAAATTCGGGCCGGCTTCTGGATCATGACCCACCACTCGCGCCCCGACTTCGATCAAGCGCCGGGCGAGCTTGAGCGACGGCGCTTCGCGTACGTCATCGGTTTCGGGCTTGAATGCCAGGCCCCAGAACGCCACGGTTTTGCCCTTGGCGGGACCGAGCCCTGCGAGCAAGAGATCGGCCACGAAGGTGCCTTGCTCCTCGTTGGCCAGGTGCGCGGCCTCGGCCAGTCGCATGGGAACGCCGTGCCGCTTGCCCAGGTGGTAGAGCGCCTGCACGTCCTTGGGAAAGCAGGAGCCGCCGTAGCCGGGCCCCGCGTACAGGAACTGCTTGCCGATCCGCGAGTCGCTGCCTACGGCGAGCCGCACCGAGTGAATGTCTGCGCCCGTGGCATGACACAGGCGCGAGAGCTCGTTCATGAAGGATACACGCATCGCGAGCATGGTGTTCGACGCGTACTTGATGAGCTCGCTGGAGCGCGGGTCGGTGAAGACGAGACGCTCACCCGACAGCTGCAGCGGCGCGTACAGGCTCCGCAGGATCTGCCGCGCGTCTTCCGAGTGGGCGCCGAGCACGATGCGCTCGGGTCGGAAGAAATCGGAGACCGCAGCGCCCTCTTTCAAGAACTCGGGGTTCGACACGACTTCCAGACTGACGCCCGGACGCGCGTGTGCGGCGACCAGCGACTGGATGCTGTCGCACGTGCCAACCGGCACGGTGCTTTTCACGACCACGAGCGCCGATTGCGTGGCCAGCTGGGCGATCTGCTCGGCACTCGCGAAGGCCGCGCTCACGTCGGCCGCGCCATCGGGACCCGGCGGGGTGCCGACCGCGATGAAGTACGCATCGGCGGCATCGAACGGAGCCGACAGCGTGGTGGCGAAGCGCAGGCGACCGCTGTCGCGGTTGCGCCGCAGAAGCTCGCCGAGTCCAGGTTCGTGGATGGGCACCTCACCGGCTTCGAGCCGGCGAATGCGCTCGGAATCGATGTCGAGGACGCAGACCTCGTAGCCGAGGTCGGCGAGGCCCACGCCGGTGACGAGGCCCACGTAGCCCGCGCCGAAGACTGAAAGCCGCATGACCTCCGCGACTTACTCTGCTTTTTGGACGTGATACAGCCAGAAGCCCCCCACGTGGTCGATCCGAACCAGCCGGGCCGGAATCCCGGCGGCCTCGGCGCTGTCGATTCGGGTGCGGATCAGCACGTAGTCCCAGTCGTCCCACTGGTATTCGTTCCAGCGGGCGCTGCCGAGCACCGAGTACGGATACGATCGGGGCAAGCGCAGAGCGGGGTGTGCCGGAGTGGGGTACAGCGCCGTGCCTTGGTGAAACCAGACGTCCGACACGATCAACGGGCGCTCGACGAGGGCGAGCTTGTCGGTGTGCAGAAAGGGGTGCGCCGCGAACACGTTGCTGTCCGGATCGAGCGGCAAATGCAAGAGGCGGGCGCCGGCGGGCACTCGCTGCAGAATCTCGGTACCGACTGCCTCGAACTGGAACCGGGCCGACGCGAACAGATCGCAGCCAAGCACCGCGAACGTGGCGGCAGCCGCCGAGGGAGCAGGGAAGTCGTACCCGAGCAGAGCGAGCGCCAGCACGGTAGGCAGGAGGCGCGCGTCGACGAACCCGAAGGCGCCGATGGCGTGCGGCAACACCAGGAATGCCACGAACGTGAGCGCTGCCTGCCGCGCCAGCACCCTCTTGACGGCGGCGCCGCGGAAGTCGCGCCGTATCCGTACGAACGCCAGCGCCCACAGCGCGAGTGACACCGCGGCATCGAGACCAAACCGAGTCATCAGGGTCGGCGATACCAGAAGCTCCAGCTTTTCGAGCAGGGTGCTGAAGCGTACGTGCAGCACGACCGGCACCGCCGCCGCCATCGGTGGTGTATGCAAACATGTAGACCACACGGAGTACGCGGCGGACACGAATGCAGGAAAAAGCCACGGCAATGCGCGCAATGCCCGCCCCGCCGTCGACCATGCAATCAGCGCCAAGACCACGAAGAGCGCGAACGCATAGGCGT
>JAYUXI010000340.1:0-3950 GCA_043753085.1 Myxococcales bacterium
TGGTGGTGCGCTACGACGACAGCGGAGCCTCCGGTGCCGGCAGCTCCGACGGCGACGCGCAGCGCCGCATCGCGCGCGATCTGCGCCTGGCGCTTGCCGCCTGGACCCAGTGCGGGATCGGTACGGGCGCCGACATGCCCATCACCTTCGTGTCGAAGCCGCCGGCGCACTTGCTCGCCGTGGGCACGGGTTACGGCCTGCCCGCGTCCGGCGGCGTGGTGCGCTTCGCGATCGCCGGCCGCGCGCTGTCGGTACCCGTGCAAAAAGGAACGAGCGCGCTCGGCGCCGCACTGGTCATCGCCACCGCGGCGCGCCATCTCGGCTTCCATGTCGACGTGGCCGAGAACGAGCGCTCGCTCGCGCAGGCTGGTGCTTCGGCGGATCTTTCGTTTCGGACCCGCGCGGGCAAGCTGGTCGAGCTCACCTCGCCCGGGCCGGTCAGCTCCGACGCCACGCTCGACGTGCGCATTGGCGTGGTCGATCTGCGCGATGGGCTCGACCACTTCCGCGAGGAAGATTCCCAGACCGGCACGCTCGAAGAGCGCACGTTGCTGCGCGCCGTGTCCGACGGCGATCCAACCCGCATCACCATGGCTCTGGTCCCGGCCTTTGCGGGCACCGGCGCACGCCTCGGCGAAAGCTTCATTCCGAGCGACGGCTCGACCCTGGCGCCGATGGTGCTGGTGGATCAGCGCGGCGTGTCGATGGGCGCGGCGAGCATGGTGGCGCCGCACGAGCTCGGGCACGTACTGCTGGATCAGCCCGGCCATCCCGATGCGTTCGGCGTAGACACGCCCACTCGGCTCATGGACTCGGATGCGTCCGACGCCTCTGCCTACGGCCCACGCCGCCTGACGCTCGACGAATGCGAGCTGGCGCGCGATCGCTCGCTTGCGCGCGGCATCCTCGAGCGCTGGCCGTTGCGGCCGTGGACGCAGGCGCCGAAGAATTAGTTCAGCGAGCACAACGCAGCGAGCGCGCGTAGCACCAGTTCCTTGCGGCCGGCGCGCACTCGCATCGAGTCGCCCGGAGGCGCGTCGGTGAGAGGGCCCACGCAGGCCGGACAGCCGCTGGGGCACGGGCAGTGACGGACCAGCTCGTGAGCGCGTTCGAGCAAGAGCTCCTTGTGGGCATGGATGCGTTCGGCAAGGCCAATGCCCGACGGGACGTACTCGTGCACGAACAGGGTGGGCCGGTACGAACGTACCGCGCCATCCTTGGCCGGCGCGCCCGGCAGATCCGGATCGGCGTCTTCACCCAGAGTGGTGCCCAGATCGCGTGGCTCGCACATCAGGGCGAGCGTGCTCACGGTCTCGAGTGCGCGTCCCACGCCGCGCAGCGAGTCAACCACGGCCGCGCGCCCTTCCGGCTGGGCCGCCACATACCACTCGGGCAGGGTGAGCCAGAACGACGTGGTGTGCAGCGAGAGCTCGGGCAGCCGCACCTCGCCGTAGCCGGCGTTCTCGTGCGTCTGGAACTTGACTTTCTTGTAGCCGACCACCTTCTCGACGAGCGCGACCTCGCCGAAGCCGGTGATCGCGGGCACATCGTCGCCGTGGCCCGCGAGCCCCATGCGGATGCTGCCTTCGTCGAAGGTTTCCAGCACCTTGACCTGCACGTAGGTCATGGCGTCCGTGAAGTAGTCCGGATCGACGCGCTTCACGTAGGCCTTGTGGTTTTCGTAGTCGAAGCGCTCGACCTGCCAGGTCTCGCCGTCGTGCTGGTAGATGGCCTGCTCGTGCACCATGGTGTGCGCGCCGCGGAAATCGATCTCGGCGATGGTCTTGTCGTGCTCGAGGTCGATGATGACGACGTTGTCCCAGCCGACGCTGCGCAGCGACACCTCACCGGCGGGGTACGCCGCGTCGGCCCAGCGGTAGGTCTTGCCAGTGTCGTACAGCACGCCGTTCTGCACGAGGTAGTCGAGCGTTTCCTTGGTGGCGTCGGCTGCGAGGGTGCCGAACGCTTCGCCGTGCTCGAATGGAAGCTCGAACGCGGCGCACTTGAGATGCTGCACGAAGATCTCGACGTTGTGCGGATCGATGCGGGCTTCTTCGACCCCGGCGGTGAGCAGATAGTTGGGCTCGCGCGCCAGGTACTGATCCAGCGGCGCGCTGGACGTGACCAGCACCGCGATCGAGCTCTGGTTGGTGCGGCCGGCGCGCCCGAAGCGCTGCCACAGCGATGCAATCGACCCGGGGTAGCCGGCGCAGACCACGGCATCGAGCCCGCCGATGTCGATGCCGAGCTCGAGCGCGTTGGTGGCAACGACGGCGAGGATCTGGCCGCTGCGCAGACGTTCTTCGATGGCGCGCCGCTCGGTGGGAAGGTAGCCGCCGCGGTAGCCGACGATGGCGTCGCGCGGGACGGTGTCGCCGACTTTTTCGCGCAGGTAGCGCAGCATGCGTTCGACGGTGTTGCGCGACTGGCCGAACACCAGGGTGGGCACCTTGGCACGCACGAGATCGGCCGCAAGACCGACTGCCTGTTTCATGTAGCTTGCACGGATGCCGAGCTCGGCGTTGACGACCGGCGGGTTGTACGAGAAAAACCGCCGACTGCCGGTGGGGGCGCCGCTCTCGGCGACCAGGTGCACGCGTTCTTCATCCACGCCGAACAAGCGCGCCGCGTGCTCCTGCGGGTTGGCGATGGTGGCGGTGGCGGCCAAAAAGACCGGATCGGATCCATGGAAGTTGGCGATGCGGCGCAGCCGCCGCAGCAAGTTGCCGACGTGAGAGCCGAATACGCCGCGGTAGGCGTGCAGCTCGTCGACCACGACGTAGCGGAGGTTCTGCAGGATGCGCGCGAAGTTGGTGTGGTGCGGCAAGATCCCGGCGTGGATCATGTCCGGGTTGGTGATCAGGATGCTGCTTCGATCGCGGGCGGAGCGCCGCGCGTCGCCCGGGGTGTCGCCGTCGTACACGATGGCGCCCTTTTCGATCCCGGCGTCGCGCATGATCGAGTGCAGGCCAGCCTCTTGGTCGCGCGCCAACGCCTTGGTAGGATAAATGTACAATGCATGGGAGTCGGGATCCTCGAGCAGGCGCGTAAGCACCGGCAGGTGGAAGCACAGGCTCTTGCCCGAGGCGGTGGGAGTGGCCACCACCACGGCGCGTGGGCGCGTCACCAGGTCGGCGCGGAGCGCGTTGCGGGCTGCAGCGAACGCGTCTTCCTGGTGGGAATACAGCTGATCGATGCCGCGCTGGCGCAGCGCTGCCACCAGGCTCGGGGGCAAGTCGGCAGGCATGTCGCGCAGCGAGGCGGTGCGGCCGGGCAGGGTGGAATCGGCCGTGAGGCACGGTTTTACGCGGTTCGAACGCAGCCAGTAGTCGACCACGGACTCGACGCCTTCGGCAGTTTCCCACGTGGCCGGAACTCGAAGGACCATGCGCGATACCTAAACATCTGCTCCCCCCTCGGGCAAGCCGCGCGGCGCATTACCTGGCGTCGGCGCCGGGCACCGGCCCGGTGGCGCCCGCGCTGCGCCTCGGTGTGGGCAGGCCGAATTGCTCGGGCACCGACTCGACCCAGCGCGCGAGGGCAGCGTCGCGAAAGCCCAAGGTCACGATGGTCTCGCTGCCTTGGGCAATGACCTCTTTCTTCGAGATCTTCGGTGCGTAGCCGCCAGCAAAACTGGCGAAGCCGAGCAGGCTCGACACCTCTTCCTTCTCGGCTTCGGCCTTGGCGTCGTCGGCGTAGACGAGATGCGTGACGAGCACGACGTCGGACTCGTTGTCGGCGGGCGGCGCAGCGGGCTCGCCCGACTTCGAGATCGTGCCGGCGTCGGTGGTCTTCTTTTTGAACGACCCGGTCCCATATGCCTCCTTGAGGCCCTGCAGAATGCGGATCTTGATCGGGCCGGCGGAGATGGCGCGAAAGGCGTGGCCCTCGAACGAGTACGCCACGGCGAGGTCGGCCTTGGAGTCGACGACGCGCTCGATCAGGTTCTT
>JAYUXI010000341.1:0-9553 GCA_043753085.1 Myxococcales bacterium
TCGGGAGCGGGAGCCGTACCCGGCGTGAGCTCGCCCGCTCGCTGCACGTGCGAGGCGCTCGTGGCGATCAGAGTGCCAGACGGTCCGCGCCCACCGATGCGCGCCGCTGCAGGCGGGCCATTGGACCGAAACATGGGTCGCGTCTTCGAACGTTCCGACACTCTGGCTTCAAGCTAACCCCGCCTCTCGACATGTCCAGCGGTTCGTCGTTGCGCATGGCAGCAGACAAGACTGCCAGATGCGCATCCCTTCGACCGTTCGCACTGGCAACGTCACCGACGCGTCACGCAACGGCGCGTGCACACCGAACCAATCGCGCTATGGTGCAGCACAACTGGCCCGGAGATTCGGCATGCGCATCCTTCTTCTTTCGGTAACGTTTCTGGGCTGCGGACTCGCCGCGGCCTGCGGCGACCGCGCCCAACCCTCGAGCACGCCCGACGACGACGGCGACGACGACGCGGGCCCGGGCAACGACTCGGTGCGCGGCCCCGCCAAGAACGACGCTCCTTATGACCCGGACACGGCGGTCGGCGCGCGTGGTTCCTGCAAGCAAACCCGCACGGGCAGCGCCGGCTTGGTGATCAAGGGCAACGTGCTGTTGCCAGGCGGCGCGGTCGCGGAAGGCGGCGAGGTCCTCGTTCGGGACGGCATGATCGTCTGCGCCGGTGCCAGCTGCGCCGGTGCCAGCGGCTACGGCGAGGCCGGCATGATCACCTGCGAAAACACCGTGGTCTCGCCGGCGCTCATCAACACCCACGACCACATCACGTTCGTGGTCGGCGCGCCGGAATCCCACGGAGACACGCGCTACGACCACCGCAACGAATGGCGCAAGGGCATCAACCGCAAGCCGGTCATCTTCTCTTCCAGTACCGAGGACGACTACAAAAAGAGCGCCGGTGAGCTGCGTTTCCTGTTGAGCGGCGCCACCTCCACCAACGGCTCGGGTTCGGCGTCGCACTTGCTCCGCAATCTCGACAAGGCCGCGGGCCGCGAGGGGCTGCTGGGCACGCCGGTCAACTACCAGACCTTCCCACTTGGCGGCGAGGTCTCGAACATGGCCACGGAGGGCTGCAGCGCGTACTCGCGTCTCAGTCACTCCAGCATGGAGTACGACAGCGCCTTCGCGCCCCACGTCAGCGAGGGCATCAACGCCGAAGCCCACAACGAGTTCACCTGCGCGGCCGACACGTCGGAAGAGGGCAAGTACGACATCGTCGAGCCGCAGACGGCGATCATCCACGGTGTGGCCGTGAACGCCGCGGACGTCGCCATTTATCGCGACCAGCGCACGTCGCTCGTCTGGTCCCCGCGCAGCAACATCGACCTCTACGGTGACACCGCGCCCGTCAATCTCTACGACAACGGCGGCGTCCCGGTAGCCCTCGGCACCGACTGGCTGGCGTCCGGCTCGATGAACATGTCGCGCGAGCTGCGCTGCGCGGCCGACCTCAACGCGTACTCCTTCAACCGGCACTTTTCCGACCTGAAGCTGTGGCAGATGGTCACCGAAAATGCGGCCATGGCCATGGGCGTGCAGTCGCAGCTCGGCTACTTGAAGCCCGGTTTCGCAGCCGACGTGGCGCTCTTCTCGGAGGAGTTCGGCAAGGGCCACAGCGCCGTCGTGAACTCCACGCCGTCGGACGTGATGCTGGTGCTTCGCGGCGGCACGCCACTCTACGGCGACCGCGGCGTGCTCGAGCTCGACGCGGTGGGCGGCGCCGTCTGCGAGGAGCTCGCGGTCTGCGGCGTCGACAAGAAGGTGTGCGCCCGTGAGGACGGCAAGGACCAAGACGGAGTCTACGACGAGAACTTCACCGTGCAGAACCTGCAGGCGCTCGCCCTCGAGGTGTATCCACTCGAGTCGTGTCGCGGCTCCGCGCCGATGCTGAACGGGGTGGAAATGATCGAGCCGTCCTGCGTTCCGTTCCGCCCGAACGAATACGACCGCGAGCGCTCCGAGGGCGACTCCGACGGCGACGGCGTGCTCGACGCCGACGACAACTGCACGTTCGTCTTCAATCCGCGGCGCCCGATGTTCGACGACAAGCAAGGCGACGGCGACGGCGACGGCATCGGCGACTCCTGCGACGTCTGCCCGACCCAGGAGGGAGAGACCTGCGAGAAGCTCGACTGGGACGACGCGGACAACGACGGAGTCAAAAACTGGCAAGACAACTGCTCCGACATCGTCAACCCGGCGCAGGAAGATCAAGACAGCAACGGCATCGGCGACGTGTGCACTCCGGTGCCCGCCGTGGTGCTCACCATCCCCGAGATCCGCTCCCCGAGCAGTAGCAAGCGGCCCGCCGTCGGGGTGACCGTTCGCATCGAAAACGTCCGCGTGGGCCGCACCCGCTCGGGCAACGGGTACTTCCTGCAATCCAGCGCCGTCGATCCCTACAGCGGCATTTACGTGTTCAGCAGCGGTACGCTGAGCGGCGTCAGCATCGGCGATCTGGTCACCGTGGAAGGCAAGTTCGAGAGTTTCTACGGCATGGACGAGATCACCCGCCCGACGACGACCATCCTCGTCGATGGCAAGGAAGCCGACATGTACCCGCCGCTGGTCAGGACCTTGGCACAGATCGCCGCCGACACCACCCAGTGGCAGAGCATGCTTTTGCAGGTGAACGACGTCACCGTGGCGAATCTGCAGCCCGACGGCACCGACCGCGGCGAATTCAGCGTCAGGAGCGACAGCGCCACCACGCTGCGCATCGGCCCCAAGTTCTATCCGAGGCTGGCCGAGCAAATCCGCGCGAACGTCATCATGGGGCAGGCCATCACCAGCATCGTCGGCACCAACGCGTACGAGTTCGGCAACTCGAAACTGTGGCCGTACGACAAAGGCGACTTCGTCGGGGTGACGGTGCCCTGAGCCGAATGGCGCCGGGCCCTCGTTCCGGCGCGCGTTTTTCGCACCTGGGACGGGAACCGGGGTAGGCTCCGGCCCGATGAAGAAGCGCACCCTCCCCTTCGCATTCGTTGTCGTCTCGATGTCGGGCGCCCTGCCCCTGCTGGCCGGCTGTCCGAAGGATCCGCCGCCGGTGGTGTTCGACGCGGCGCCGCCAGTGGTTGCGAGCATCGAGCCGGTCGAGCTCGCCCCCCTCGAGGACGCCGGTGGGGAAGCGCTCGACGCAGACGCCGACACCGGCCCGAAGAAGCCGGGGGTCAACATCAACGTGGCGCGTATGCGTGCATGCTGCAACGCCATCGCCGCGCAGGGCAAAGCGCTGGGCGCCTCACCCGAAGCAGGTTTCATCAACGGCATCGCCGGCACCTGCAACGCCGCCGCAAAACAGCTCAGCCCCAACGCCACCGGCGCCGAGCTCGCGCCCATCCGTCAGATGCTGAAGGCCGGCGGCAAGCCGATCCCGGGCGTCTGCAACTGATCCGCGTCAGTCGCGGGCGGCGAAGTGATCGTGGCCCGCGCCGGCCACGGTCTCGCCGTCGAGTGTGATCCCATCGCCCGCGACCACGGTGCCAATCGCCACGAAACCAGCTGGCGCCGCGCCGCTGCTCGTGATCAACAGCGCGTAGTCCTCGCCGCCGCGGAGCACCCAGTCCCAGGGATCCTCCACGAGTGCCTGGGCTTCGGCATGGAGCGCCACGGCAAACGGCTGGAGCGCGGCTCGTGACAGCGCGAGTCGCACGCCACTCCCCGCGGCCAGGTGCCCGGCGTCTTGTAGCAAGCCGTCGGAAAGATCGATCGCGGCGCTTGCGAAGCGGGCCGCCGCGATGCCTTCGGCGATGCGCGCCGTGGGACGCGCCCACGCGGAGCGCACCCGGGCGAAGCGTGTATCCTGCAGCTGGTGCGCGCGCAGCCCGGCGGCCGCCGCGCCGAGGTCGCCGGCCACGAACACGGTGTGCCCCGGCTGGGCGCCACCGCGGGTGAGCGGCGCCTCCGCATGGCCGAGCACCGTGGTGGTGATCGACAGCACGTCGCCACGCGACAGGTTGCCCCCCACCACCGGGCACGCGTACTCGCGCGCCGCCTCGGCTTGCCCGGCTGCCACGGCCGTGGCCAGCGCCGCGTCGGGCAAAATCAGCGACGACAGCGCGGCGCGAGGCAACGCGCCCATCGCCGCGAGATCCGAGAGCGCGGCGACGAACGCGCGGTACCCGATCGCGGCGTCGTCGAGCCAGGCGCGCTCGAAGTGCACGTGCTCGACCTGGGCGTCGACCGACAGCACGAGGCCGCCCGCCAGCACCGCCGCGTCGTCGCCGATTCCGAGCTGCACGTCGCCGTGCCGCGGCAACGATGCCGCGGGCCAGGCGAACAGCGCGCGCAGAGCAGCGATCGCGTCGAACTCTCCCTCGCTCACGAGCGCCACTCTAGCCGCAAAACTGGATACACTTGCGCCCATGAGCGATCGCGCCCCCTCGTTCGAGCTCCACGGCGAAGACGGCACCACCACGTCACTGGCCGGCCTCGCCGGTCGCTGGGTGGTGCTGTACTTCTACCCGAAAGACGACACGCCCGGCTGCACCCGCCAGGCCCTGGCGTTCACCGCCGCCGCCAAGGAGCTGGCGAAGCGCGGCGCCACCGTGATCGGCATCTCGCGCGATTCGCTCGAGCGTCACGCCACGTTCCGCAGCAAGTACGATCTGAAAATCGAGCTTCTGTCCGACCCGGACGGCAAGGTGCACCATGCCTATGGCGCTTTCGGCGAGAAGAAGCTCTACGGCAAGACCGTCCTCGGGGTGATCCGCTCGACCTTCCTGATCGACCCGAAAGGAACCATCGCGAAGCGCTACTCGAACGTCAAAGTCGATGGTCATGTGGACGCAGTGCTGAACGATCTCGACGCCCTCGCTGGCGCTGCCGGCGGTGGTGCTGCGCCAGGGCACGCCGAGAAAGCTCCAGCAAAGAAACCCGCCGCCGCAGCCGCGAAGAGGGTCAGCAAAAAAATCATGAAGAAGAGCTGAACCCGGACTTTTCCGGCATCCATCGAGGTTACGTTCCGAATGCAGCTAGCATGTGGGACGCAGTGAGTGAGCGAGGCGCTTGCCTCGCATCCAGAAAGGATTCGCCATGGCTTTGGTCCCCGAGATCGATTTTCAAGCGTTCGTCGCCCAACGAAAGAGCGAGCACACCGGCGGAGTCGCCGACACCGCAGCGCCCGGCCGCGAGTACTCGTACATTTCCGACCGCCAGACGCGGGCTGCGTTCGCCCGCATCAAGCCGGTCGAGCTCGCGGTCAACTCGGCCGTGCGCCTGTTCAACCAGGTGTGGAAGGGCCAGATGCTGGGCAACGCGGTCAAGGTGGGAGACCGGCAGTTCTCGCGCATCCACAGCATCACCAAGCACTGCGCCGACACGCTGCAGATTCCGACACCCACGGTCTACATCGTAGCCAGCCCGCAGATGAACGCTGGGACCTTTGGTACCCACGACGAATCGTTCATCATGGTGCACTCCGCCATGGTCGATCACTACACCGACGACGAGCTGCGCATGGTCATCGGCCACGAGTGCGGTCACATCCACAACTCGCACGTCGTCTACCTCACCACCCTGCACTACCTCACGCGGTTCGCCGGCGCTTTCCTGCGCTACGTCGTCGAGCCTGCCGTGTTCGCGCTGCGCGCTTGGTCGCGGCGCGCAGAGATCACTTGCGATCGCGCCGGCATGCTCTGCGCGAAAGACGCGCAGGTTTCCGCTCGCGCGCTGACCAAGCTCGTGATCGGCTCGCGCAAGCTGTACGACGAGTTCAACCTCGAGGCGTTTCTGGAACAGTACGAAGAGGGCAAGGACTCGCTCGGCCGCTACATGGAGGCATTTGCCACCCATCCGTGGCTCCCCAAACGCGTACTCGCCATGCGCGTATTCGAGGAGAGCGCGCTGTACCGCAGCGCCGCCGGACTCGGCGAAGGCGGCATCACCATGGAAGCGGTCGACGACCGCGTGCGCTTGCTCCTAAAGGGCGAAGCCTGAACGCAACCGATACGATGCCCGTGCATCGCTAAGTAGAGGACTCGAAGAATGCTCGATTCGTTTCTGGAAAAACAACGCGAGGTGACCTCCGCACTCGGAGAGCTCGGGGAGCTCGCATCGTCGCTCGGCGCGAAGAGTCTGTCCGAGCGCATCGCACGTGACCTCGTGAAGAAGCTCACCGAGGATCGGTTCCACCTGGTCGTGGTGGGCGAATTCAACCATGGCAAATCCAGCTTCGTGAACGCTCTGCTCGGGCGCGAGGCGTTGGCCGTAGGGGTCACCCCGACCACCGCCACCATCCACCATTTGCGCTACGCCGAGCACCCCGAAGCGACGGTGGTGTACACCGACGGCACGCGCGAGGGCGTTGCCTTCGACGACGTGAAGACCTTCGCAGTCGGCGGCGGCAAGGATCCAGCCCGCATCGATTTCATCGAGCTGGGCTACCCCGCGCCGATCTTGAAAGAACGCATCCTTCTGGTCGACACGCCCGGGGTCAACGACCTGTCGCACCAGCGCGCCGACATCACCTACAGCTACATTCCCCGCGCCGACGCGGTGCTGTTCCTGCTCGACGCGGGCCAGATCCTGAAGGAGAGCGAGCGAGTTTTCCTGCAGGAGAAGCTGCTCAAGGCCTCTCGCGACAAGATCATCTTCGTGATCACCAAGTGGGACATCCTGAGCCCCGAAGAGAAGGGCGAAGCGTACGCGTACGCGAAAACGCAGCTCGCGATGCTGGTGAGCGATCCCGTATTGTTCGCGGTCAGCGCCGAGCTGCACCTGCAAGGCAGAGAAGGCGAGAGCGGTCTGCTCGAGCTCGTTTCGTATCTTACCAAATTCCTGTCCGAGGAACGCGGCCGCATCCTGCTCGACAACGCGCTGGGCGAAGGACAAAACGTAGCGCTGATGCTCGAGAAAGGAATCGAGGCCAAGCGTCGTTCGTTTGCGATGAACGTGGGCGAGCTGGACCGCCGGATCCAGATGCTCGACGACGATCTCAAGGGAGCATCGGGCACCATCGAAGAGCGGCGCGCGAAAATCCGCGAGGAAACCGCCGGCATCAAGGTCGGCGCCAGGAAAGATCTGGATCGCTTCGTCGACGAGGTCGTAGCCAAGCTTCCCGAGGTCATCGACAACGCCAAGAAAGAAGAGCTCGCCCAGTACCTGCCCGCCTTTCTGGAAGACAACTTCCGCACCTGGGCCGAGGCCGAGGCCAAAGAGATCTCCGAAAAGCTGGAGGCGCTGGCCGAAAAGACGATCGCCCTGATCAAGGACGACATGCAGGAGACCAGCAAGCGCGTGGCGGAGGTGCTCGGCACCGATCCCAAGCGCCTCGAGGTGGACGTCGACACGTTCCACTACGACGTGGGTGTGGCCGCGCTCTTCGCGGTCGGTTTCGCCACGTTGTTCTTCAACCTGATGCTCGGCGGCCTGCTCACCGTCGCCGCGCCGGTCCTGGCGTTCTTGCTCAAGGATCGCATCGATGCAGAATACAAGAAGCGCGCCAAGGAGCTCGCCCCTAAGGTGGTCCGCCAGACCGCCGAAAAGGTCGGCCCCAAACTCGAAGAGATGATCGACGACTTCACCAAGCGGCTCGACGCCTGGGTGGTCACCGCCGGCGAAGAGCTGCATCGCGAGGTGCTCGAGGTCCTGAAGGCCACCAAGACCGCCCGCGAGAACGGCGGCGAGGAAGAAGCCAAGCACGCGTCGATCCTGGCCACGCACGGCGATCAACTCGTTGCGGCTCGCACCCGGCTCGATGAGATGCGCAAGCGCCTGCGGCAGGGCAGCCTCGGCTCCGACCAGCCGAAGGGTGTCGTGGTCAGCGACGCCGCCCCGCCAGCCTGAGCCACCACGGCGCCGCTCCGGCTAGCACTGCTGCCAACGCCGGAGCGGCGTCCGGATCAGTCGGAGCTGGCAGCGGCGGCTCGTGGGAGCACGCACAGCTCACCGACCTCGAGCTGGCGCACCTGCTCTCGCGTCAGTCCTCGTTCTTTTCTGACCTTCTCCAGCAGACGCGGCGCGTCTCCAACGTTGTCGGTCGAGTTCACGAAGGTGTCGAAGTGGGTCGGAATCATGACTTTCGCCCCCAGGTCCAGAAAGGCCTGCAGCGCCTCGCGCGGTCCCACGTGGGTTGCTTTCATGAACGCGCGCGGCTCTACCGGGGCAATGGGGATCAGCGCCAGGTCCAGATCCGGAAATCGAGCGTGGGTGCTGCGGAAGGCGTCGCCGTCGTAGGCGGTGTCGCCTGCAAAGTACACCGACTGGCCCTTGTATTCGATCACGTAGCCGGTGAACGATTCGGTCATCCACGCAGCATCCACGCCGTAGCGAAACCCGACGTGGTTCACCGGCACGGCCGTGATGCGCAGCCCATCGTCTTCGAACGCCTCCCAGCGATCCAGCTCCTGCACGTCGAACGCGAAATCCGGGATGTACACGATGCCGCCGCGCGGAACGAACAGCCGGGTGGTCTGCGCCTCGATCATGTCGAGGCTGCCGAGCGAAAGGTGGTCGAAGTGCATGTGCGAGATCACCACCGCGTCGACGTGAGGCAACTGAGCCGGCACGAGCCCCGGCGCGGTGCGGCGCTTGGCAAGCTGTCCTACCGTGCTGGTGAACACCGGATCGGTGAGGATGGTCTTGGTGCCGATCTGCACCATCACCGTGGCGTGGCCGATCCACGACACGCGAATTCCTGCGCCCTCGGCTTGGGTTCCGACCGCGACATTGCGCCCCTTGGACGGCAGCGACGGGCGCACCAGCTGGACGAAGCTGCGTCCGAGCGTGCGCCCGGCAAGGCAGGACGACGTGCCGAGCAGGCACAGGGCCGCGAGCGCCGCGATGTTGGTTCGAAGGCTTGCCATCAGAAGTACTTCAAGTTGAGGCGAGCTCCGTAGCGCAGATCCGGCAGACCCGGGCTGTGCGACAGCACGAGGCCGATGGTGCCGAACAGAAGCGACAGGCCGCCCTCGTAGACGATGCCGCCCCTTCCTTCCAAGCGGGCGTACGACGCGCCCACCATGAGCGCTACGTATTCGCCGTGCTGGTGCAACGGCAACGTGGTGCGAAAACCCGTGCGGTAAAAAAGGTGCGTATCCGAAGCACCCGGCATCCATTCCGGCGAGAAGTGCAGCTCGATCGAGCCGGAGTTGCGCGCCAGTGGGTCGACCACCAGAAAACGCCAGGGGCTCACCCGCCGGTTGACGCCGAACGAATAGAGGATCGGGGTCACCTGCCACGCGAGACCGAGCCGGGGGATTCCGCCCCGATGCCGAAAAAAGCGCTGGCCCGGCGCGACGTCCGGCGGCAGGGGCTGGCCAGCCACGACGTCGCGAAGCTTGTCTACCTCCACTGCGTGCGCCGGCCCGATCCATAGGCCCGGGCTCGGCAAGAGCTGCGTCAGCAGCCACGAAAGCGTGGGACGCGGGTTGGCTTGCGTGGCCGCTCGCGACGAGGCGGGGAGGAGCGCACGGGGGCGCGTCGTGAACGGCGCCCTATCGTCTACCGCAGCGGCCGGGGCATCTTGCGCCGAGGCCGGACGGGTGGGTCCTTGGGCCGAAGACGGCTGCGGCGCGTCGCTGGCACGCGCAGGCACCGCTGCGAGCG
>JAYUXI010000342.1:0-3927 GCA_043753085.1 Myxococcales bacterium
GGCCCTTGCACGCCCAACGAAGCAGGGATCTGCCTCGAGCTCGTAGCCCGCCATGCCAGCGCGCGCGACCCCCGCCCGCTGCTCGGCGTGTGCCTCGGCCATCAGACCATCGGCCAGGCGTTCGGCGGCGCCGTGGTCCGCGCTCCGCATCCGGTGCATGGTCGCGCTCACATGATCCAGCACGATGGCGCGGGCGTGTTCGTCGGCCAGGGCGAGCTGTCGGTCGGTCGCTACCACTCGCTGCTGGTCGATCGCGCGTCGCTGCCCGCAGAGCTGCAGCTGACGGCGTGGACGGACGACGGCCTGGTCATGGCGTTCGCGCATCGCACGCTGCCGATCACTGGCTTGCAGTTCCATCCCGAGAGCATTCTGACCCCGCGCGGACCCGAGCTGTTGCGCGCCTGGCTCGCGACCGCATGAGTCGCCGCGTGCTGCTGGATCGGATCGCGTCGCCGGCGCCGCTCGTGCCGGGCGACGTGGAAGCCGCGCTCGCCGGCATCCTGCGCGGCGAGTGGCCGGTCGGCGAGCTCACCGCGTTCCTCGCGGCGTTGCGCACGCGCGGCGAAAACGCAGCAATGATCGCCGCCGGCGCGCGCGTGCTGCGCGACGCGATGCGCAGCGTGGATCACGGCTTGCCCCTGGTGCTGGATACCTGCGGCACGGGAGGCGACGGCCGCGGCACGCTGAACCTGAGCACGGCGGTGGCGTTTCTGGTCGCCTCGCTCGGCGTGCCGGTGGCGAAACACGGCAACCGCGCCGTCTCCAGCCGCGCCGGCAGCGCCGACGTCGTCGAGGCAATGGGCTTCGCGCTCGAAGAGTCCCCAGAGTCCGCCGCCGCGTCGCTGTCGCGCCATGCGTTCGCATTCCTGTTCGCACCGGCATACCACCCTGCCCTGCGGCACGCGGCCGAAGCGCGCCGCGTGCTCGGCTTGCGCACGCTGCTCAACTTGCTCGGACCGCTGGTGAACCCGGCGCGGGCCACGCACCAGCTGGTCGGCGTGCCACTCGATTCGCTGCGCCGCCCACTGGCCGAGGCGCTGGCCGAGCTCGGCTCGCGGCGCGTGTGGGTGGTGCACGGAGAACACGCCACCGACGAGATGCACGGCCGCACGGCCGTCACGGAGTGGAGCGGCGGGGTGCTGCGCGAGCTGGTGGTCGAGCCTGCCGACGCGTGCCTTGCCACGGTGTCTCTGGCCGCGCTCGAGGGCGGCTCGGCGGCCGAGAACGCCGCGCGCATCGAGGCGTTGCTGGCCGGCGCTCCCGATCCCGCGCGGGACAGCGTGCTGTTCGGCGCAGCGGGCGCGCTGCTGGTGGCCGAGCGCGTGGGCTCCCTGCGCGAAGGCGCGGAGCTGGCAGCCGCCGCCCTCGACGACGGCGTCACCGCGGCCTGGCTGGCTCGGGTAAGGAGCCACGCATGAACGTGCTCGACCGCATCGTGGCCGCCAAGCGCACCGAGATCGAAGCGCTGCGAGATCGCGGCGCCCCCACGCTGGCGCGGGTGCGACTGCCCGTCTCGCTGACGGCGGCGCTGCGTCGCGAGCAAGACGATCCGCTTCGGCTGATCCTCGAGCACAAGCGCCGCAGCCCGAGTGCCGGTGCATTGTCCACCCATCTCGATCCGGCCGCGCGCGCGCTGGCGTACGTGCGCGGCGGGGCAGCAGCCCTGAGCGTTCTGACCGATGCGCCGTTCTTCGACGGCGGGTACCACCACGTCACGGCCATCCATCGGGCGCTGCACCGCGCGGGATCGGCCGTGCCGGTGCTGGCCAAGGAGTTCGTACTCGACGAGCTGCAGATCGACGAGGCCTATGCGACTGGCGCCGATGCCGTGCTGCTCATCGCGCGGCTGGTGTCGCCCGAGCGCCTCGGAGCGCTGCATGCCCACGCGCGCGGCCTTGGCCTCGAGGCACTGGTCGAGGTCCACACCGAAGAGGAGGCGGCGGTCGTGCGGAAGCTGGGCGCGTGGCTGGTGGGTGTCAACGCGCGGGATCTCGACACGCTCGAGATGAACGCGGAACGCGCCCACGGCATCCTGGTCTCGTTCGAGCCCGAGGTGGTCACCGTGCACCTGTCCGGCCTCGCCACGGCCGAAGACGTGCATCGAATCGCCGAGGGACCCGCATCCGCTGCGCTCGTCGGCGAGACGCTGATGCGCGAGGACGATCCGAGCGCGCGACTCGCCACGCTGGTGGCCGCCACGCGGCCGTAGCGTCCGAAAACTCGGCGGGCCAAGGTGGCTCCGCTACCGTGAGCACGTGGATTTGCACGGCTGGATCGACGCGTACCTGGATCACCTGCGGGTCGAGCGTGCCTTGTCGAACAACACGCTGCTGGCGTACTCGCGGGATCTCGGTGTGCTGGCCGAAGCCGCCGCGGGCGCCTCGCTCGACGCCATCGACGCGCAGCTGGTGCAAAAGACGCTGGTCACGCACTCGAAATCGGGCCACTCGGCGCGCTCCAGCGCCCGCTTGCTGTCGGGGATCCGCGGATTTTTCAAGTTTCTCCTGCGCGAGCGCGTGCTCACGGTCGACCCCACCTCGCTGGCCGAGCGGCCCAAGCTGGGTCGGCGCCTGCCGATGACCCTCACCGAGGCCGAGGTGATGCATTTGCTCGAGCTGCCAGACACGTCCACCCCGCGCGGCCTGCTGCACGCGTGCATGTTGCATACGATGTACGCGGCCGGGCTCCGCGTCACCGAGCTGTGCCTGCTCGAGCTGTCGGCGCTGGACCGGCAGCGCGGGCTGGTAGAACCACTGGGCAAGGGCAACAAGCGCCGCATCGTGCCGATCAGCGCGTCGACGTTGACGCTGCTGGATCGCTACCTGCTCGAGGTGAGGCCGGCCCATCCAGAGGCGCAGCGTTCGCCGCATCTGTTTCTGTCGCCGCGCGGCGGCGCGCTCACGCGGCAAGGGTTCTGGAAGATCGTGAAGCGCTACGCCCTGGCCGCGGGCATCACCAAGCCGCTGTCGCCGCACAAGCTCCGCCACTCGTTCGCCACGCACCTGCTGCGCGGCGGTGCGGATCTGCGCAGCCTGCAGGCCATGCTCGGGCACGCCGACCTCGGCACGACCGAAATCTACACGCACGTGGCGCAAGACTCGGTGCGGCGCGCATACACGAAGGCCCATCCGCGCGCGTGAGGTGGTAGCAAGGAAGGGCGCGCATGCTGGCACCCTTCGAGATTTGGAGGCCCCGAGCCGAGATCGAAACGCCGCTGGTGGTGGAAATTCCGCACGCCGGTCTGTGGGTTCCGGCCGAGGCGCTGGCCCTGCTCGACGTGCCCGCGCGCTCGCTTGCAGAAGACGCGGATCTGCACGTCGATTCGCTCTACGCGCGCGCCGCCGAGCTCGGCGCTTCGGCAATCGTCTGCTCGCTGTCGCGCTACGTGGTCGACATGAACCGGAGCGAGCTGGACGTCGACGGTCTGGCCGTGGCGGGGAGAAAGAGCCAGCACGCGGCGTTGCGCGGAGTGGTCTGGCGGGAGAGCGGCCGTGGCGAGCGCGTGCTGCGCCGCCCGCTCACCGAAGACGAGTTCCACGATCGTCTGGCCCGCTATCATCGTCCGTATCACGCGGCCTTGGTCAATCTCATCGCCGACAAGAAGCGCAAGTTCGGGCACGCCGTGGTGCTGGCGGCCCACTCGATGCCGTCGCGCACCGACCGCTTGGGCTCCGTGGCCGACGTGGTGCCCGGCTCGCGCGGCCGCACCAGCGCGGGCGCCGGGGTGCTCGAAACGGTCGAGGCGCTCACCCAGCAGCATGGCCTCGGCCTGCGTCACGACTCGCCGTACCGCGGCGGCTACACCACGGGCCACTACGGCAAGCCGCGGGATCACGTCCACGTCGTGCAGATCGAGCTGGCCCGCCGGCTGTACATGGACGAAGCGACGCTCGAGCTGCAGCCGGCCCCACGCGTCCACGCCTACTG
>JAYUXI010000343.1:0-9524 GCA_043753085.1 Myxococcales bacterium
TGCGCGACCAGCCCGTCGTCGTGCGCGGTGGCGAGTGCCTGCGTGGTGGCGTCGAGGCGCTCCAGCGCTTCCTCCTCCGTCGCGCCGAGCACGACGGCAAAACGCCCGGGCTCGGCGCGGGTGATCCGGCCGCGCACGCGCGCGTCTTCGGCCGCTACCTGGGGATCGGCGGCCAGCAGCACCGTCACGTCGTCGACGAAGTGGGCACGCACGACCCCGAGCGCGAGCACCCCACAGGCCGCCAGCGCGACCCACGCGAAGCTCTTGCGGCGCCGCAGCACCCCGAGCCAATGCAACGCGGCGCGCTCCAGGCGCACCGGCAGTGGCGGCCTCTTGTACTCTGCAGGCATCCACGGCGGCAAAAACAGCACCGTACCCACCAGCGAGCCGAGCACGGCGAGGCACGAGAAGATGGCCAGCTCGCGGGCGCCGGGAAAGTCGGCCCAGGCGATGCCGGCTAGGCCGACGATGGTGGTCAGCGCGCCGAGCCCCAGCCCCGGCCGCACCTCGCGCATCACGCGGTCGGCGCCGCGCTCGGGCGCCAGTGAAAAGTGCGAGAAGTAGTGCTCGGCGTAGTCGATGCCGACGCCCAGCAGCGAGCAGCCGAACGCGAGCGTGACTCCGTGCACGGAGCCGAACAGAAGGTAGATGGCGACGGTGGCCAGGATGGTGCCGAACAGAAGCGGCACCAACGCCAACAGCAGCATGCGCAGCGAGCGAAAGAACACGCCGAACAGCAGCAAGATGCCGAGCGTGGAAAGCGTGCCGATGCGCTCGATGTCGCCGCGGATCATCTCCTCGGAGACCACCGTGTACTTGGCGACGCTGGAGATCTCGAGCTTCACCAGGTTGCCGCCGCCAGCCTCGAGGAGCGCGTCGTCCAGATCGTGCAGGAAGCGCCGCTGCGTGTCGGCGTCGAACGCGCTGCCGCGGCCGGTGACGAACGCGAAGGCGTGCGCGCCGTCCTCCGAGAACAAGATGCCGTCCTCCGAGCCCAGCGTTCGACCTTCCAGACGCCGCAGTCGCCCGAGCACGCCGAGCGTGGCGCCCATCGGATCGGTGGGCGCAAAGGCGCGGGCGAGTGGTCCGAGCGGACCGGACAACTCGTCTTTCAGGGCCGCGAGCCGGAGAGTGTAGCTCTCCGGCGTAAAGCGTTCCTTCGGCAAGAACGCGGACGGCGAAACCGAGCGCAGCGCCTGGATGACGCGCTCGTCGTCTCCGGGCTCGAGACCACTGCGGAGCCGTTCCACGCTGGGTCGCGTGCGCAATTCGGCGACGAAACTCTTGGCGACGCGGAGCAGATCCGCGTGGTGCTCCGGGTCAGTGCCGAGGTCCACGATGGTGGTGCGCGCCAGCTCGCTCTCGGTCAACGCGTGCAGAATCTCTGGAATCTCGCCGTCGCTGCCGGCTGGCAGAAAGTGCGTGATGGCCATCTCGACGTGGATGCGCCCGAGCACGATCACCCACGCAGCCACGGACACGAGAAACAGCGCCAGGGTCAGAACGCGGCGCTTCGGCGCGGTCATCAGGGCAGCTTGGGCGGCACGTGGAACACGTCTTTGGCTTCGGCCTCGGCGTATTTCTTGGTCGTGCTCACGTCGTAGAACTCGGTGGCCGTGACGTCGCCGTTGGCTTCTCTCACGGTCAGGGACGAGAGCTCGATCTTGCTCCCGGCGAGCTCGATCGAGGCGACGGCTTTCTTGAGGTTCGCGTCGCGGGGGACCATGACCAGCTGCCACTTCTCGTTCGGGTTGCCGGCGAACTTCATCTCGAAGTTCTTCTCGAGACCGGGGCGATCGGCGGCGAGGAACATGCGGAAGCTGTCGGCGAAGATCTTGAGGCCCGGCGCGCTGGCCAGCGTCAGCACGTCGGTCTTTTTTCCGTCCCACGCGGTGAGCGACGTGGCGGTGAGCAGCACGCTCTTCGGCGTCGGCGTGCGCGTGTGCTTGGCCAAGCGCCCACCCGACGGTCCGTGGTCGAAGTGAATCGAGCCTTCGCTCTTCAGCGGCGCCGACAACAGCGCGATGGTGCGGCGCTCGCGGAACTTCGCCGCCAGGCCTGGGCTCTTGCCGAAGGCCGTGAACAGCGTGTCGAGGTCGGCGCTGGAAGCAGGCGCCAGGACGGGCGCGGGCGCGTCTGCCGCCTGGGCCGAACCCAGCGCCATCGAAGCGAGCAAGCCGCCGGTGACGAGCCAGGCGGGTTTCATCGGGCGGCTTCTCCGGGGGCCGTGCCCTCGAACGGCAGGTCGTTGACCAGCAGGTGCACGAGATCCACCACGTCTTCTACCGTGCGCAGGGACTTCAACATCTCGTCCGGGATGCGTCGCGGGCTGAGCTCTTCCAGGTGGGCCGCGAGATCGAGCGCATCGATGCTGTCGAGGCCGAGATCCCCGATCAGTTGCGTTTCCGGGATCACGCGCTCGGCATCCACCTCGAAGAGCTCCTTCATGGTTCGACGCACGCGTTCGTAAACTTCTTCACGAGAAACCATCGTTTGATACCAGTTCGAAGGCTACAGGATAAGCTCAGGGTTTGGTGCGGTGCGCGGCCACGTGCTCGGCGAGGGAGCGAATCGAGCGGAAAACCGCCTGCGCGTTCGCCGTCGCGCGGGAGAACTGCACCCCGTACCGACCTTCCAGCGCGGTGGCTAGCTCGAGCGCATCGATGGAGTCCAGCCCGAGGCCCCCGCCGAACAGCGGAGCTTCGGTGTCGATCGTGTCCGGAGCGACGTCTTCGAGCTGAAGCGCCTCGACCAGGAGGCGTTTGATCTCGGTTTCCAGCGCGGTCGTGGTCATGATGGTCAAGGTGGCGGCGTGGCCGCAGCATAAGCAAGATCGCCGGCGCCATTTTTCGCGACGACAAGCGCCGAATGATAAGACTCTTGGACGGCTTGGCACAAGTCTCGGCTGGTGCCAGGAAAGGTGGTGGTGTCGATCATCGGCTGCGGGTCGACCGTGAGCACGGCCGCGCCCGGCGGAAGCTGCGACATCGGCTGGCCCTTGGTGAGCGCGCTGGGCGTACACCGGAGCAACAGTGGCGCAATCGGTACCTGGGCGCGTTTGGCGATCTCGAACGCGCCCCGGTGGAACGGCAAGAGGCCACCGGGTGGCGAGCGCGTGCCCTCGGGAAAGACCAGCACGTGAAAGCCCTGCGCCAGGCGCTTCTGCGCGACGTCGAGCGCGCTCGCTTTCCCGGCGCGGGTCTTGCCCTCGATGAATCCGCTCAGGCGGGCGGCCCGGCCGATGAGCGGATTGTTGAAGTAGAGCGGATTGACGATGCAGCAGGTGTGCGGGAACACCGTGAGCAGCACGGTCACGTCGACCAGCGTGGTGTGGTTCGACACGAGGACCACCGGCCCGGTGTAGTCGCTGCGCGCGAGCTCGAAGTCGAAGCGGGCATCGAACAAGCCGAGCACGCGCATGTAGCCATGAAAAAACCGGAAGCACGGCACCAAGATGCGCTGGCAAGTGCGGATGCGCGCGACCTCGTCGCGGAGAACGAGCGCCAGCAGCGGGAACACCGCCCACGCGAGTACGAACGCAACGCCCCAGAACATTCCGAAGGCGCTGGCGACGAGCACGGTGCGTGCCGCGCGTTTCGGGGTCATCGGGTACTTCACGCGGGCTCTCCGAGCAGGTCGGAGAGCGCGACGCAGGCAAGGCCGCGCTGCGTGGCCGCACCGAGCAGCGAGCCGAGCGCCGCCAAGGTGGGGGCGCGATCGCTGCCGCCGCCGAAGCCGGTGCCGTCGTGCAGGGTGAGGATGCTGCCCGGCTGCAGCGCGGTCAGCAGGTTGGCCTCGATGCGCGCCGCGGTCGTGGGACGCGAGTCGAAACCGCGGGCGGTCCAGGTGACGCACAGGGGTCGAGCCGGCAAGCGATCCAGCGCGGATTGCAGCTGCGGCGCGCGGATTCCCTGCGGTGGACGGAACATGCGTGCCGGCCGCCCGACGAGCCTCTGCAGCACGTCCTGAGCGCGCTGGATGTCCCGCGCGATCTGGCTCGCCGTCCAGAAGTGGAAGCCGAACGCGTGGCTCTGCGTGTGGCACCCCAGCTCGTGGCCTTCGCGCGTGATGCGCGCGATGAGCTCCGGGTGTGCTTCCGCACGCTCCCCCACGACGAAGAACGTGCCCTTGGCGCCGTGCTCGGCCAGCAGATCCAGCACGCGTGGCGTCCAGGTGGGATCGGGTCCGTCGTCGAACGTGAAGGCAATGCGTTGGGACGCGCCCGGCGCCCGGAACACGGTGGGCACGAAGAGCTGGGTGCGCGGCGACACGACGAGCCAGCCGATGCACACGCCGAACACCAGCAGCGTGATCGGCCAAGCGTAGCGCAACGCCGGGTGCGGCAGCAGCAGCGCTTCGAGCAGGAGCGCGACCGCGAGGATTGCGTGAGCGAGATGCCGAGCCATGGGCGTCAGCTGCGTCTTACGATCAAACTCGCGTTGATGCCGCCGAATGCGAACTTGTTGGTCATCAGCACGTCGTAGCTGGCACTCCGCGGGCCGCCTTGGACGTAGTCGAGCGGGGCGCACTGGGGATCCACGTGCTCGAGGTTTCTGGTCGGCGGGATCCAGCCCTCGAGCATGGCGCCCAGCGCGAGGCCGGTTTCGATGGCGCCGCAGCCGCCGAGGGTATGGCCCATGTTGCCCTTCATCGAGCTCACCGGCACGCGGTCGCCGAAGAGCTCGTAGGTGGCGCGACTTTCGGCGATGTCGCCCTTGGTGGTGGCGGTGGCGTGGGCGTTGACGTAACCGACCGCGGCTGCATCGAGCCCGGCGTCGCGCAGCGCGCGCTCCATGGCGTCGCGCATTCCGTCGGCCGAGGGGCTGGTGGCGTGCTCGCCGTCGCAGTTGGTGCCGTAGCCGAGGATCTCGCCGTAGATGCGTTTGCCCGACGCCTTGGCGCGTTCGTATTCTTCCAGCACGAACGTGCCGGCACCTTCGCCCACCACCAAGCCGTCACGGTCCCGGTCGAAAGGGCGCGGCGAGCGTTCCGGCTGATCGTTGTAGTTGCGGCTGGTGGCGTGCATGGTGTCGAACACGCCCACGTGGGTGAAGTGCAGCTCTTCGGATCCGCCAGCAAGCGCCACTTCGGCGAGGCCGTGGGCGATGTGCTCGTACGCGTAGCCGATGGCCTGACTGGCGCTGACGCAGGCCGAGCACGTGGAGATCACCCGGCCGCGCAGCCCGAAGTGGATCGCCAGGTTGACCGACGTGGTGTTGCTCATGAACTTGAGGTACGCGGTCGAGGCAATTCCGAGAAACGACTGGCGCGAGAGCAGCTTGCGCACCCAGGCCTCGTTCGCGGACGACGAGCCGTGGGTGCTGCCATAGGCCAAGGTGACGTCCGGACCGTGTACTTGCTCGGGCGTGAGGCCTGCGTCGGCGATGGCTTCTTCGGTGGCCTTGGTGGCAAGCAGCGCCACGCGGCCCATGGTGCGCGTGGAGCTACGCGGCAGGTGGTCGAAGCGGACGGCTCGCGCGGGGGCGGCGAGCCGCGTGAAAAAATGGCCGATGTCCTTCCATTCGGGGACGTGCACGATGCCGTGCTGACCCGCGCGCAGGGCGTCGAGCGACTCGCGGTAGGTGGCACCGATCGGCGAGACGATCCCGATGCCGGTGATGGCGACGCGGCGTTTGGACATCACGTTAGGTGGCGCCGCCTAGCACGACTCCGAGCGAGATCGTGGCCACGGCCGCCGCGCCCCGCAGCACCACGCCCGAGAAACTACCGAAGTCGGCGCTGCCGGCCGTGCGCTCGGCGCGCACCACGAGGGCATCCCCGACCTTCAGCTGCACGTCTTCGAACTGGGCTTCCCGGCAGCTGGCCACCACGCCGGGGCGCACCCCGCCGCCACCCGCGAGTGCAGCCCATGCCGCGGCGGCCTGCGCCACGAGCTCGACCGCGACGAGTGGCTCCACGCTGCCCGCCGCGTCGGCGAAGGGACACGTGGGCAGCAACGTGGCCGTGCACTCGATTTGCGCGCCTTCGAATCGAGACACGGCGTCGAGCAGGCGCATCGGCGGCGTGTGCGGCAACAGATCCGCCACCGGCGGCAAGCAGGGCAAGGTCACGAGAGCTCCGCGAGGAAAGCCAGCGCCGGGAAGACCGCGCTGCCGCGCAAGTGCGGTGCGGATGGGCTGGCCGTGGCATCGGGCAACGCAAGGCCATCGGGGCGAGCCGTCGCTGAAATTACCACCGCGGCCGCGAGCGCGACGCCAGGGCGCTGCGAGCCGAGTAGTTTGGGCACCACGTCGTCCGCGATGGAAAGCAGCACGGGCCTGCCCGTTTCCAGCGCGAGCAGACGGCTCTCGAACAGGGCGCGCTCGAAGGTCCGCTCGCCGGCGGCGAGCGCATGGGCGGGCAGCCGATTGCCGGCCGCGATCGAGAAGATTCCGCTGGGTGTACTGTGCACGCTTTGCGCGAAGCGGGCGGCGCTGGCCACGCCCTGATCCAGCATTCCGCTCAAAAGCTCGATCGACGTTGCGGTTTCGCCGACTTCGCTGGCGAACACGGCCACCACCTGGTCGGCCGGAGTGCCGGCCGCAGCCAGCGCCTGGCCGCAGACCTCGAGGTGCATCTGCGTGACCAGGCTGGTGAAGCGCCGCAGCCGACCTTGCACCATGGCAAAGGCGGGCGCCGCGGGTGCACGCCGACGATCCGCCAGCGCGTCTGCCACGGTGGCGTACTCGGGCGCGAAGAAGCCGGTACCCCACACCTGGCAAGGCGGCAGCTCGAGCCGCGCGAGGCTCACGAGGTCAAGAGCACGGACACGTTGCTCCCTCCGAAGCCGAACGAGTTGGACAGCACGGCGCGCGCGGCGTGGGGCGTACAAGCGCGCACGAGGGCGACGCCGAGCTCGGCGTCGACGGCCCCGTCGCCCGCCGTGGGCGGGATTTCGCCGCGCCGCAGGCTGGCCATCGCCACGATGGCTTCGGTGAGCCCGGCGGCGCCGAGCAGGTGACCGGTGGTGGATTTGGTCGACGTCACCGGGATCGGGCGGCCGAACACCCGGCCGATGGCGCGGCCTTCGACGGCATCGTTTTGCAAGGTGCCGGTGCCGTGGGCGTTCACGTGACCGACGTGCCGCGCGTCGATGCCGGCGTCTGCCAGCGCGGCTTCCATGGCCGCCTGCACGCCCACGCCATCGGGATCGGGCGAGGAAAGATGATGCGCGTCGGAGCTTTCGCCGATGCCTGCAACGTACACGTCGGACTCGGCGTGGGCGTCGAGCAGGGCGAACGCAGCGCCTTCACCCAGCGAGATGCCATTGCGGTCTGCAGCAAAAGGACGGGTGGGTGTTTCGGACAGGACGCCGAGGGCGTGAAACCCGAACAGCGTGAGGCGACACAGGGAATCCACGCCGCCGACGATCACGGCGTCGGCCGCGTGGCAGCGCAGCAGGCGGCGCGCCGTGCCGAGCGCCTTGCCGCTGGACGAGCACGCGGTGGACACGACGAGCCGCGGCCCGGTGATGCCGAACCACGCAGCCAGCGCGTCTGCCGAAGCGCCGAGCGGATGCTGGCGGTCGTGATCGTAGCCGGGGACACCTCGCCCGGCCCGGAGCTGCGGATAGGCGCGCTCGGTCTCGGCCATGCCGCCGGTCGACGAGCCCAGCACGAAGGCCACGCGGTGCGCTCCGTAGCGCGCGACTGCGGCGCCGACCGGAACCTGCAGCTGGCGGGCGCCGAGCATGGCGATGCGCACGAGCCGCGAGTCGAACCTGGGGTCGACGTCGCGGCTGGCCTGCAGATCGGTCATCTGCGTCACGCACGTGGTGAACGGCACCTCGAACGCGGCGGGCGCAGTGAAGCGCTGCGCGCCGCGGAACACGTGGTCGAGCACCGCCGCCGTGTCGTGGCCGAGGGCGTTGGCGAGTGCGACGGCCGTCACGGCAACGCGAGCTGAGGACGGATCGGTCACGACGTGGGGTTTCCCTGGCCGTCGTGGGCGGCGGGGGCCGTGAAGCTCGGACGCATCCTTCTTTATTGCGGCTTTCCGTACAGCGGCGCAAGCAGTGGTGTGCGCTTCGGCTCGGGATCCAGCTCGACGATGCCGAGCTTCGAGGCGTTTCGCGGGCGCGAGAGCGTGCCGAGGGCATGGCCTCGGGCTAGGCCGCGGCGGTGCAGGCGAACAAAGTGTGCGAGCCGAGCTCGGTCTCGTGCGCCAAGGTCAGGCCGGCGGCTTGCACACACGCGCGCATATCGTCGGAGTGGTACATGCGGCTGGTGCCGTTGGCGATGCATGTAAAGTACAGAGAAAGCGCCGTCACGGCGTTGCGACCGATCTCCGTGGCCTGCCGGTCCCAGTAGGACTCGAGCACGTAAAGCGTGCCGCCAGGCGCGAGCGCCGCGAGGCCGCGACGCAGCAGCTGCACGATGTCGGCCTCCGCGAAGCAGTCCAGGCACTGACTCATCCACACCACGTCGAACGCGCTGGGAAACGGCCGCGAGTGGTCGAGCAGGTCGAACGGGTGCGTGCCGATGCGCTGGCCCACTCCAGCGCTGCGGGCGCTTTCGGCGGCTATGTCGAGCTGGTCGGGATGGTCGAGGATGACGACGCGGAGCGCAGGATCGGCCTGGGTGCACAGCACGGCCCACCTGCCGGTGTTGCCGCCGACGTCGAGCAGGGTCTTCGGTTTGGCAGCCAACACGTGCGGCACGAGCGCGGGGAACACGCCGTCGGAGTAGTGATGATCGAAGTCGTACCAGCTGCGCTTCACGTGGTCGGGAAGCTCGGCGAGCCCTTCGTAGATCGTGGACCACGGGCCGAACCCCTCGAGGCCAGCCGGCCGCTTTTCGTCGATGGCGCGCTCGAGATCGAAGGCGCCCCGGTAGCAGACGTCGTGCACGAAACGCATGTTGATGCGCACCAAAGGGTCGTGGAGCATCAGCTTGCCCGACAGCGTGAGCCGGTAGCGGCCCTGCGCGCCGTCCTCGCTGCGTTCGGCCTGCTCGTACGCGACCAGATCGAGCGACAGGCAGCCCTCGAGCAGAACTCGTACGGCGTAGCGATCCAGGCCGGTCGAGGCGGCGACCTCGGCCGGAGTGATACCGAGCTTGCGGCTCTTCTCGACCGCAGCCAACACGCCGCGCTCCAGCGCCACGCGCGCAGCCTGGAACGTGAGCGGCGCGAACGCGATCTGCTGGGCGTTGCGGTAGTGGTCGAGAGGAATCTTTTCAGAGGGTGCGGTCATGGTTTTTCCTCGGTGCGGGCGGGGCCGGCCGCGTCCATCCAGAAGTCGTAGAAGTTGAACCAGTTCCAGGGCGCCAGCCGCACGTGCGCGGCCACGCGGTCGGCGTACGCTTGAACGTAGCCTGCAAGCGCCGCCTGACGATCTTCGCGTGGTAGCTCGACCCGCTCGGCCAGCAGCTCGCAGTACACGTCGTAGCGGCGCCCGCCGTCGAACAGGGCAAACACGACGTACACGGGGCACTTGGCGACGTGCGCCATGATGAACGAGCCGGTGGGAAAGCTGGCCTTGCCGCCCAAGAAGTCGGCGCGGATCGAGCGCGAGTAGCTGGGCG